>DAKQ01000040.1 GCA_002496635.1 Euryarchaeota archaeon UBA82
AAGACCCTGCATCCACAACAATGCGCCCCCCAATGCAACGACAACAATGGCGACATCACTAAGCCGCCTTAAGCTCACATAGAGAAGTCCCAAAATAATCAACCCCATGAGAATAATCAGTCCTGCTGAGGCTTGCAATTCTCGGTTAACCTCTACATTCACTCCCTGACCTACAAGAAGCGTAAGGGATGTTCGATCTTGAGATCTTAATGCTCCTTCCAAGTCCATGTAACTCCATTCGACTGAACAGCCAGCCCCTTCTTCATCAACAAGTTCGATGCATATTTCTTTATCGTATTGAGGTGGATGTAGGACGAGTTCACTATTTGCTATTCGATACCCTCCAATGACAAATCCATCATCAGTAGATCTGATTGACTTCTCTTGTTTTGCATCCTTCCATACAACTTCCCAACCTTGCTCTTCTAGGGATGCGCGGTCGAGTTGAACCAGAAGCCACGAAGCTGAACCACTCCATCTTCCAGGCCCATTGGTCTCATTTTGCCAGTTCCCTTCACTGTCGAGCGTCCCGCCAATCGGGCCTTCTTGAATCGATGTAAAGTCAGAAACAAAACCTCGATCCAGAGAAATCCAGCGAAGGAAATCATTGTTACTTCCTTCTGCCATTCGCGCAGCAGCCATGTCAATGTGGGCTTGTGTGATATTTTCATCATCAAAACTTAAGCAATTCAGCGGGAAACAATCAGTCCAATTCGTTGGAGGAGGCGTCTGGATGCCAAGTGGGGAGAGTCCTGGTTGAGTCAGAATCGAAGTGTTATTCATGAACCCTCGAAAGATGTCAGCAAGTGACATAACACCACTTGTTTGGTGGCCAGTTACTTCGTTGACAAGCGGTTTGAGAGATCCGCCAAGTGGATGTTCAAGAACGAGTTTTGTCTTTGCATCAATTTCCCTGAGAATTGTAAGATTAAGGATTCCACCATCAGGTTCCGTGACTCCTTTCCACGCCTTTCCTGGTTCAAGAATGTCTGAGATAGGGGGTATCGATGCGTAGTCTGGAGTTCCTCCGTCAACAGTTGCTACTGGCTCCCATTCTTCTAAAGGTTCAACTTCGTTTGGGTCTCGAACAGCAACCACAAACCCAAGAATAATCTCACTTGTCGGAAATTCGTCATCAATGGTTATTTGAGCCGAGAGTTCTGGAGATTCCATCTCATAGGATTCCATATCGATTGGCTGCAAAGCAGTAAGAGCGCCCGGAATCATGAGCAGTGTGAGGATAAAAACAGCCACATGGACTCGTTTTCGGTGGGTAACGATCTTCCCAGCAACCTTGGAAAACTTGCTGCCCATGGTCTAGCCTAACCTTATCCTTCATCAATGGATGTATTTGAATCATGAAACAAAAACAGCGATTATTCTTTCCAAGTACCGTAGAACTCTTCTGCATTATCAACGCGCACAAAGATATCAAGAGCAGACCAAACCAAACTATTGAATCCACTTTCCATCCCTTCTTGCCCTCCGGCTTTAGCCGTCATGAACTCGAATGTATCGGAAGGAGAATGCCATTCTTGCCAGAATGAAATATCGCCGCCTGGGCTAAAGAAATTGAATGTTGGATAGCCTGCGGAAAAGAAAGAACAATGATCTGATGCACAGGATTCAGCAATCTGCCACGTAATTGGATTTGCATCCCCTGGAGAGTATGCCAAGTCTTCTTCAATAGTGGTTCCAACCCAGTCATACATTCGATTCATATTCTCATCGTTTGCTCCAGCAATGCTGATGGTCCAGTCATATTTTGTAGCGGAAAAGATTTCCCCACCTGGGCCAATTAATGGCTCAGTTAGTGGAACAATTGGGTAGTTTAATGCAACCATATCGAAGTTTAGATATGCTCGAACCGAGACGTTTTCAGGAAGGTGGTTAACAAACGCAGCAGTCCCGAGTAATCCTTCTTCCTCACACGCCCAAAGTCCTGCAACGACAGTGTGATCGAATTCCATTTGTGCCAATGCCTGTGCCATTTCGAGAGAAACTGTTGAGCCAGACGTGTCATCATTTGCGCCTTCGTTCGTGCCACCTCCTGGTGGAGTGAACATATACGCGATGTCGAAGTGCCCTCCAATGACGATGTATTCGTCTGGATTTACCCTTCCCCAATTGTATCCAACCACGTTAAGTTGGTCTGGATCATCCTCATATCGCGTAACTTCAACATGGTCAAAACCCATTTCCCACATTTCAGCAGCCATAGCTTCAGCAGCCGCTTCATAGGCGGCGCCTCCTTCATGGATGGAGGCACTTGCGCACCATCTGTTGTTGTATTGAGAGGTTAACATGTCGGCCGTTTCGTACGCTCTTCGTCCATCAACAAGCATCAACTCTTCACTTTCGATGAGGTCAAAGGTTTTGTTTTCGACAATATCGCCTGCCATAATAATGAATTCAAGAGACGTATGCTCTGTATCAAGAACCATGAAATCTACGTTTTCAACAGATGGCTCAAATGTCATGTTCATAGCATCTCGAAATACTCCAAATTCATCGATAAAGAACGTACCCGGGGGACGTTGAATGGTGTATTCGATGTTTGATTGAACTCCTAGTGTGAATGTTTGCCCGCGTGGGAGAGATGTGACATCTGACTCTTCAAAAACAGAAAGTTCAGGCGTAATTTCTTTTTCACTTTCTTCTCCAAAACAACCTGAGAAAGCAGTGCAGAGAAGCAAACAAAGCATGAGGGATGCTTGCAGTTTTCGAATGCCTTTGGCCATAGTTCACCCTCACATTCGTCTTTATTCAATCTGTTCATGCATCAGTAAATGGAATTCAATCGTAATTTAATTCAATTTTCAAAGCATTTGCTAAGCGTTGATATTCCTCGATGGTGTTGTACAACTGAGCAGAAATACGCAGGTATCTTCCAGCAGGAGAAGGCCATGACCAGACCGGAACTTGGATGTCATATTTACTCGAAAGAATCTCATGCAATGGATCTGGCTCATGCATGATTTCGTGAGAAAGTGGTTCTCCTGGAAGTTGGAGTGTTGAGATACAGGCAATCATTGAGTCAGGACAAGGCACTTCGATTCCTAATGTCTTGCAGATTAAATTTCGACCTTCAATAGCAAGATCATGATTGTGTTGCATGATGGTTGGCCATCCCCCCTCGAACATATCTTCCATCCCTTGAATGACTCTGGGAAGTGTACACCAACCCGAGATATCTTGTGTTCCAGTCCAATCAAATTCATGTCGGAAACGAGTCGTTGTGCCAAGAGGGAATGTATGCCCATGACTAATCGTTAACGGCTGAATTTTGTGTTGTTTATCTGAACGCACATGAAGAAAAGCAGTTCCTTTGGGCGCACACAACCATTTGTGACAATTACTGGTAACGTATGACGCTCCAAGTTCATCAAGGTGAAGAGGGATCATTCCAATCCCATGGGCAGCATCGAGAAGAACTTCGATTCCTTTTTTTTCAAACAATGATGTTAACTCTTCAAACGGCATACGTAATCCAGTTGGACTCGTTACTGTGTCAATCATGACCAGTTTGGTTTTTTCAGTCGCTGCACCCATCATCAAATCAACGACGATTTCAGGTCCATTAATAGGGAAAGGAATAGACACTGTAACGACGTTAGCACCCCAACGGCTTGCAACGAAATCAATGGCATTTCGGCATGCTTGATATGCATGATCAGGAACTAAAATCTCATCATCCTTTGAGAAGATGAGTGATCGAAGGATGGTATTCACACCTGTCGTTGCGTTTGGAACAAGAGCCAAATCTTCCGAAGAGCACGAAAGGAAATCTGCGAGAGCGTCTCGTGATTGCTTCAGTAACAAGGGCATTTCCTCTTCAAAGAACCGAACCGGTTCGGATTCCATTCGATCTTGCCACTTACGTTGCTCTTTTATCACAAATTCTGGACACGCACCAAACGACCCATGATTCAAAAAAATCCGAGAAGGTTCGAGATTCCAATGCTTAGCGAGAGGTGAGGGCATGGTATGGACTGAACGATTCAGTTCTCAATATTGACGGTAAAGCATGGTGCGGGGGGCAGGATTCGAACCTGCGAACCGATAAGGAATGGGACCTAAACCCACCGCCGTTGACCAAGCTGGGCGACCCCCGCGCAAACTGATGGCGGTCAATCATGGATTTGAAACCGCCGATTAAACAAATACGACAAGATTTTGTTTGCTTAGGCAGAAGGAAGTCGCGGCCTCCACCATCGTAGAGTAAGTGAATTCGCAACAACACTCAATGAAGAGAGAGACATTGCAGCTGCTGCAAATGCAGGAGGCAAGAGCCAACCAGTCCATGGTAGGAGTAGACCCATGGCAAGAGGGATTCCTATCAAATTGTAGACAAATGCCCATCCTAGATTGTTTCGAATTTTTCGCATTGTAACTTGACCGAGTTCCAGAGCTGAAACAGCATCAAGTAGATCATTTCGAATCAATACAATATCTGCTGAGTCAAGAGCAATATCGCTTCCAGCACCCATGGCAATACCAACATCTGCAGTGGCTAAAGCAGCAGCATCGTTGATTCCATCACCGACCATTGCGACACACGCACCATCTTGTTGCAATTTTGAAATATAGTCTGCTTTTTCATCAGGGCGTACGTTGGATACAACAGTTGTAATGCCACATTCCTTAGCGATTTGTTGTGCAGTTTCATCTCGATCACCTGTAAGCATAATGACTTCAAGATTCGATTGTTGAGCGAATTTAATTGCTGAAACAGTTGATTCACGGAGTCGATCTGTTGTTTCAATCCATCCAAGTAATTGCGTTCCTTTGGATACGAAAGCCAGCGTGGATCCTTTTTCAGCAGCAGTTTTGATTGCACTTTGATGGCTGCTTAGATCAACGCTAACATGGGTCATGAGCGGCTCATTTCCAATTGCAACCACTTCATCATCAAGTCGTCCAATAAGACCCATTCCGCCCATGCTTTCGATATCGCTAATTTCGGGTCTCTCCTTCGTTACATTTGACCATGAAGCAAGAATCGCTTCAGCCATTGGATGCGTTGAGGCGTGTTCAAGAGATGCGGCTATGCCAAGAATCTCGCGTACTTCTCCATCAATAAGTTCAATGTGAGATACTTTCGGTTTACCAGTCGTTAAAGTCCCTGTCTTGTCAACGACAAGGGTTGTTGTTGCATGGGATCGTTCCAGTGCTTCAATGCCTTTGATGAGCAGCCCATAGCGAGCACCAATTCCAGTCCCTACCATGAGTGCGGTTGGTGTTGCTAATCCCAAAGCACAAGGACAAGCAATGACCAATGTCGATACGAGTGCAAGTATCGCCACTTCTTCTCCGCTTCTATCCCCTTGTCCGGATGACAGCATCCAATATACGGCTGAAACAAGGGCACAAAAGAGTACGAAAGGTACGAAGACTGAAGAGATTTTATCGACTAATCTCTGTACAGGAGCTTTGCCCATTTGGGCTTCATCAACCAGTGAGATGACCCTTGAGAGAATAGTTGAATGGAAGGGTTGAGTGGTTTGAAGAGTTAATGGTGAATCAAGAACAATCGTTCCTCCAATGACTTCATCCCCTTCTTTACGTCGTACAGGATATGTTTCACCAGTCATCATTGATGTGTCGATTAATGCAGAACCTTCGAGGATAATTCCATCTAATGGAATTGTTTGTCCGACTCGGACTAAGATATGTGTTCCCGAGAGAATATCTTCTACAGGTTGGCGCTCAGTTGCACCATCATCATCAACAACAAGAGCTGTTTTAGGTTGAAGGTTCATCAGTGAATAGACCGAATTCGTCGCTTGTAATTTCGCTCTACTCTCAAGGAAATTCCCTACTAAAATGAATGCGATAATCAGTGCTGCTCCATCATAGAAGACGTGCTCGGTTGTAGAGAAGATACTTGGAAGGAACGTAAACATGGACTCGAAAGTAACCAACACGGACCAAATCATTGCCGTCGTGGTGCCTAAGTGAACCAATACGTCCATATTTGCTCGTCCAGATAGAATGGCTTTCCAAGCACCTTTGTGGAACTGCATTCCAGAGAAAACATAGACAGGCGTTGCAAGCAGGAAGGCCAAGAGAAATCGAGTATCTATTGAACCGGTTTCTCCTAAATCTGAAACAAACATACTCACGATGAGGGTCGGAATTGACAAGAGAAGTGCAAAACCTGCAAGTTGACCCTGTTTACGTGCGGATTGAACTGCTTCTGAACGAATGGTTTCTGGCGTTGAGATTTTTTCTGCGCTGAATCCCTTTTTCTCAACAGCATTCACGACTTCGCCGATGCTGATCTTGTCTGTACTCCAAGTAATGCTTGCTTTCTCCAAGGCCAGATTTACACGAACAGATTCAACACCAGGCACCTTGGAGACGACAGACTCTACTGATGCAACGCAAGAAGAACAGGTCATACCCCTGACTCGAAGTGTTGTTTCAGCCATAATGGTGCCTCTATGTTTTGGTCATTCGTCGCTCATAATTAGCATTGATGCTAGACCGGCGATAGGTCAAGACGTCCAGACCAAAGGTCGAGTCCTCGGATTCGACATGGGAAGAGTTGTCCAAGTTCAAGCAGAGCATGTTCGCCTTGCCCATCTCGCCCTTCTTCCAATAGTTGGAGCCCATAATCGTCAATGAACAAATTCTTCTTTTTGGATAATTGTTTGAGGTGCATTCGTCCATGCATGGAACCATCATCTTTGAGATCGAGGAATATCCAAGGTGTTCTCAAACCAACGACTCGAGCATTCCACTGTTGATGTTCTGAAAGACGTAGATGCCAATTTAGTGCAACAGCCACAAGTTCCCATTCAAGCACTTGTGCCATTCTTCCCTGAGAGGAACAGTGTTCGCTTAATGAAGACAATTCCTCTTCGTTGTAGACCCATTCTTTGTTGTGCAAATGTGCTTTGAGTTGACGGTGTACAATCAAATCAGGATATCTGCGTATTGGACTTGTGAAATGAGCATATGCGTCAAGATTGAGGCCGAAATGACCCACATTAACGACATCATAGCGAGCGCGATTCATCAGTTGGAAGAGTCCCTGATCAACGACTCGTCGCATGGAAGCGCTGAGTGAAACGGCTTTCTCTTGCGCTTGTCGTAAACCATCGAGCATCTCATCTCTTGCATCTTGATCTGAAACTTCTTTGAGATAATCTGGTACGTCAGTATTCTCTTCGCCGGAGGATTCCAAACCACTCAAGTCGATACTATTTCCCGCCCAAGAACCGAGTAAACTTGCTAATTCATCAGTATCATTTTGACCCTTTGATTTTGTTCGCGGTTCTGGTAATGTGATGCCAATATTCAGGGCTTTGAGTTGCTCGTTGAGATCTCGCACATCGATTGAATCTGGTGATGGGTGGCAACGCCATGGGAGTAATGCGCCTTTTGAACCGAGCATTTCACCAACAATATTGTTGGTCTTAACCATGAATGTTTCAATCATCTTTGTTGCCTTATTTGGCCATTTAACATCGATTCGAACCGAACCATCGTCCTGAATACGCGGGCGTTGTTCTCCTTGTTGAACATTCAATCGAAGTTCATCCTTTTGCCAGTGCTCAGCAAGGGTGAAGAGTTCATCCCACCTCGAATCCTCAAGTGTGTCTTCATACGCAAGATTTTCTTTGACATTAATGACTGCTTCATGCGCTTTTGATTCGACAACGGTCATGTTTTCATCGAGTTTCATCTCGATAACCATTGCTAATCGAGGAACATTTGCTCGAAGTGAGCACAAGTCATCTGCTAGCCTAAACGGGAGCATTGGAAGAACACCATGAGGTAAATACACCGATGTTGCTCTTGCTTGCGCAGTCGCATCGAGACGAGAATCGGGAGTGACGTAATGGGCAACATCGGCTATAGCAACCCATAGCGTTGAGTCGTTTCCACTCTTTTCGAAACAAATCGCATCATCAAAATCCTTTGCATCTGGAGGGTCGATTGTTACAAATTGAAGGTGACGAAGATCCGTTCGGCCTTTGCTAATCTCAGCCTCAGCATTGACATCAGGTAACGTCTCTGCCCACGATTCAAGGGATGAATCATAGGAGGATGGGAACGGATTGAGGTTGTTTTTTCTTCGCCATGCAAGCCTTTGTTGGAGCAGTTCAAGCAAGGTCCAGTGTTTACTTTCGACCAACATCCACGCCATTGCTGGTTCGAATTCTGGAAATCTCAACCCAGACTTACGGGCAGCAAGACGTTTAATTTCGAGTTCGAGATTGAACGATTTCCATTTCATCCCCGTGTGTTCGTGAATTGAACATCCTTCAGGTAAAGAAGTCCCAGTAAGCATTGCTTCCCACGTTTCTATGAGGAGAGAAAAGGCCTGTCGATCTGCCTCAGCCCACTGTTCTTCCTCTCCTTCAAGTCGAGCGAGTTGAGATGACCAGCGCGAGACAGCTCCATTGATTTCGTCGATATCTCCACGTGAGCGGGGTCGAACTGAATTGTTTCCTTGCCATGTGAAGTGTGTGGAATTACTCCGACTTGAGGTGATTATTTTCGCAACATCATCCATCAATCGCTTTCGATAGGATTTGTCATCTTCTCGTGAAGGAGGGCGATTTTCGTGCTGGAGGATGAAATCAACCATCTCATCGAGCGACCAATCCTTCCCCCAGAGTTCATCTTCGCGAAGTAAGGAAGTAAAACGTCTCCAAAATCGTTCGTCGTCGGGGCCACGATAACTGTTCTTTTTGTTGTGTTTTGACATAAAATTACAGCCCCACATCCTTGAGCTGGCCGAGGATTTCGATTTGTTCCGAGGTCAATTCTTCATGTTCATCGAGAATAAATTCAAGATCTAAATCTCCTTGGAGATAGCCTGCTTTTGCCATTCGTCTTCTATCACCAGGTTGGCTGTTTCCAGCCACACTTAGAAGCCCACTTTTCCCGGATGGTAGGTTCACTTTGACCTTACCGCCAAGCATCATCGTTGAGTAAGGAATGGATACTTGTTGAATGAGAATTCCGTTTTCCCAGCGCCTTCCTTCTCCAGCATCGATTCGGAACGTAACATGAAGATCGCCTGCAGTTCCTTGTGGATGCTCGTTTCCTTGCCCCTTCAGACGCTTGGAGGTTCCGTGTTTGACACCAGGTTCAATCCGGATCTTGAAATTCTGAGTGGTCTTGGAGGCTACGTTACCATTTCCAACCTTGATGCGTTGTGCTTGGAATGTGATTTCACCACCCTTGATCGCTTGTTCCATTTCCACATCCACTGAAACATGAATGTCGCTGCCTTTGGGCCTTGCTTGAGGCCTTTGTTGACGCTGTTGGAATGGATTTTGCTGCTGTCCGCCGAACATTTGTCCGATCATATCTTCGAAGCCGCCGCCCATGCCTCCACCGAAAGGAGAACGGCCACCCCCTCCTCCAAACATGTTTTCCATACGCTTTTTCTGCTCGTATTCTTGACGCTTTGAAGCATCTCCAATCATCTCATACGCGGCTTGAACTTCTTTGAATTTGGCTTCAGCAGCGGCATCATTTGGATTCCGATCGGGATGGTGTTTACGAGCAAGTTTTCGAAATGCTCGTTTAATCTCAGCATCCGAGGCGTTGCGAGAAACACCTAGAGTAGCATAAGGGTCAGGCGAAGCCATACAAGGCTACGCATCCGTTCACCCCTCATCAACTCTTGCCGAATATTGCTTCGTTTCGAAAACCAATTCGCGTGGAAGCGGTTATAATAGGGGGTTGGGTCGGTAGGAAAGCACGAGGTTGTACCATGTCGGATAAAAAAGATGATTCACGCACATTCGAGGATGCTGTTCAGGACCGTCAAGACTGGATAGAAGCCCAGTTCCGTAAGATTTCCCGTGGCTCTTGGGCTCGAATTATTCGAATGGCGCGAAAGCCGACGCCTCAAGAATTCAAACAAACCAGCATCATCTGTGGTATTGGTCTGTTCGTTCTTGGAGCAATCGGATTTATCTTACTCGTTCTTATGGACAATTTCCTTCCTTGGTTGATTCATGATGTATTCGGAATCTGAGGATTAGTTGGTGATTATTGATGACTGAAGCGTTTATTGTTTTTGTACGATTTGAAGAAAAGCTGCTGCTTCTTAACCGAAGCAAAGAGGACAATGATTTCCCAGGTCTCTGGGATGGTGTATGGGGCGCTGGAGATACTCCAGAAGAAGTTCTTGCACGTGTAACCGAAGCAACAGGACTTGCTCCTGAGACACTTGAATACGTTGGGACCGGACCAGAACGTGGTGTAGACATGGGCCGTTCACTCGTCGATGTTATGCCAATTCTCGTTGCAACAAGTTCCGATGATGTAACGCCATCAGGACGATACGTTTCTCACGAATGGATCGACCCTGGTAAGTTGCTCGAATACAACTGTGTCTTTTCCAACATGGATGAAATGGAAGGCTCTGAGAAGTTGTTCCGTGAAATGTATGGATCTGTCGGCTCTTTCCTCTACATCGTCAAAACAGCGATTGGTTCTGAACAACGTGTTGCTGATGAAATGTATGCTCGTCTCCACGGAAGCGGTTCTTTAACTGCGCTTCAAGGAGAGATTTTCTCTGTCCTTCATCCGAACAACATGAGAGGATACCTCTTTGTTGAATCCAGTGCGCTTCATCACGTCGAGAAATTGATTGGTCGCTCTGGTGGCCGTGATCCAAGTGCTCGAAGAGGCATTACGCAAACACCTCTGAAGAACGCGAAGACCGTTCTACCAGGAGAGGCTCCATTGTTGGATATCTTGCCATACTTGGAACCAAAGGCCGTTACTTCTGGAATCGAAGTTGGATGCATCGTCGAAATTGTTTCAGGTGCATTCAAGGGCGAAAAAGCTCGTGTAACAAGCGTTTCAGAAACCAAGGAAGAAGTCAGTATGGAACTTTACGAACAACCGATTCCAATGACTCTCAACATGCGTGGAGACCACGTACGTGTTATCGACCGAATCGTTTGATCTTCATTTGATATCTTTAACGAGACTCTTTGATAATGGCCAATTTCGAACGTCTGACTTCAGAAGAGCCTCGTTTCAAAGAACAAGAATAAATTGATAGAAGTTTATCTGTGCAAGACCAGTGAAGGTATTCATACTACGAACTGAAGGGAAAAGCCAAGGGGGCATTTCAATTCAGAATAAAAATCGTGTGACTTGTATTGGGTTTTGTTTGGTTTTGCTCACAAGTCTGTTTGCCTCCAGTGTGTATGGGCAGGTCTCAGATACTACTCAACCAACTCCCGAAAATGACACAATGTATCTCTGGGGAGATTCGTCTCTTGCGAATGGAAATTGTTTTATCCATTTTTCATCGGATGAAACAACAGAGTTTGGATTTGGTGAATTCGATGAGACTCAAAACATTGATTTTTCCTGCTCGTTAAGCAACCCTCTTTCACAAGAATTGTTTCTCGATTCTGAAGGTAGCATTGCTTTGAGTCTTGGTTTTCTTATACAATCAACAGAAAATAGTGGAGACGATCTTGTTCTTTCTTTTCTAAAGGATTCAGAAGTTCTTGCTCAAAAAGAATTTGTTATTCCAACGTATGAAGATGAGCAGATTAACTGGAATATTCAAATCACTGAGAACATGTCCTATTGGGAAGAAGGCACCCTTCCTGTTCTACAGGTTCAATTCAACAAACCTGGGCCAACAACACTTGAATGCCTCGATCCAGCTAAACTCATTGCAGGGTGTGAGCCGAAATTCCGTATGTATTACTCGGACAACACTGCCGGTTTGACTGTAGAGGGAGTATTCCCTATTCTGAATGCTTCAGACCCAGGTGCACTAAATCCAAATCAACCAGCCGATGAGAGCGAAGCAACAGCACTATCTGTCGGTGAAGGGGCTATCTCAGTTATCTTGTTTACACCCTGGTTCATTGGAATCATCTTGTTTGTCGGTTTCATTACAATGAGGAGCGAACGTTTTCAATTGGGAGTTGTTCTCGAAGAGGAATCAGAAGAAACCGAACATGTTGAACGATTACCGGAAGGAAAAACATTGGAAGATAGCTATCGTGCTCGAGTGCTCACGTTGTGTGCTTTGTATGTGGCTCAAGGAATTCCTTGGGGTTTCATCACAGTCACATTCGTAACCTTCCTTGCTGGTGAAGGCGTTGGTGCTGGAGAACTCGCGTTACTGCTTACGCTTGGAACGCTTCCCTGGTCGGTGAAATTCCTTTGGGGGCCAGTTATTGATCGATTCCAATATCCAAAGATGGGGAGGAGAAGACCTTGGGTTCTCATCGCTCAATTTGGAATGATTATCTCCCTGTCTGCAATGCTTTTCATTCCAGACCCGACCGAAGATTTGACAGTTATTGCAACGATGTTTTTGATTTACAATATTTTCACATCTCTTCAAGACGTAAGTACAGATGCCCTCGCAGTCGATGTACTCAAGCCACATGAACTTGAAAAGGTCAACAGTTACATGTTCACTGCAAAAGCAGTGGGAGGTATCATCGGAGGTGCAGGGTTAGGTACAATCATTGGCTTTGTAGGGATCAAAGGAGCCATTTTCTTGCAAATTCCAATCCTCGTGATCATTATGCTTGTACCGTTGTTCATGACAGAACGACCTGGAGAGAAGCTGTTCCCATGGAGTGAAGATTCAGATCTACCATTTTGGGAAGATGTTGAAGAAAAGAGAGATATCAAAGATATCTTTTCAGATGTGAAAACTGCTTTCTCACTGCGCTCAGCACAGTTAGGAATTGGGCTCAGTCTTGTCATGTCCCTCTCTTTCTTCATGATTCCAGTTTTACCACTCTTGTTCGTTCGAGAACTGGGTTGGTCTGAAGAACAATTCAATGCTACTAAGGGCGGACTTATTCTGATTGTCACAATGATTGGCTACATGATTGGAGGACAGTTAGGAAAACGCTTTGGAGGAAAACTCATCATCATTTATTCTGCACTTGGCGCAGCAATACTGAACCTGATATGGGGATTAACAGAGCCAATGTGGGGAAGTGAATTGTTCATGATGTCAATATGGTGCCTTCATACAATTGCGTGGGCTATGGTGGCGATCAACACGTACTCGCTCATGATGAGGGTGACCTGGGGTAAGGTCGGAGGTACCCAGTTTACAGGGTACATGGCTATGATGAATCTTTCAGCGATTATTGGCTATCAGTTAACAGATCCATTCGCAACTCGATTTGATTATCCTACGTTGTTTTTGCTTGCAGGATTACTCGAGACATTCGTCATTCTCGTTGCAGTGATGGTCGACCCAGATGAGACCAATCGCTTATTGCCAAATAATCAGTTGCCACAACCGCAGCCTTGAATTTGACAAGAGGCATCTACAACCTCTTCTTTTGGTTGTTCAACAACCTTCTTCTTTGGCTTGCGGCGGAAAATCTTGGAAACTCGAACTTTGCGTTGATTCTGAGATGTACGTCGATTCATAGCACTCCTAGGAATAGTCTGTACATAAACGAATCTGATTATGATTTGGACGCGATATGAATTCTTAGAGACTTTTTCTCATCTAGAATAACCTTAATCTGCGAATAAGATAATATTTTGAAATAGTTTACAGCATGCTATTTTGGTTCTTAAATAATCTCAACTACATGTTCATATAAGAGATTTAACTAGAGAATAGTAGGGCGAAAAATGAAAGGAATGGATACAAATGACTCAGATGCAAAATGTCCAGTAATGCACGGTGCAATCAGCGCGCCAAGTACTGGAATGAAGAATAATGATTGGTGGCCAAACCAACTGAATTTGGCTATTCTTCACCAGCATGATAAGAAATCAAACCCAATGGGTGAGAACTTTGTCTACAAAGACGCTTTCAACTCCCTCGATTATGCTGCAATGAAAAAAGACCTTCATGCTTTGATGACCGATAGCCAAGATTGGTGGCCGGCAGATTACGGACACTATGGGCCGTTCTTCATTCGTATGACATGGCACGCAGCTGGAACCTACCGAATTGGTGATGGTCGCGGTGGTGCTAGCACTGGAGCACAACGTTTTGCTCCTCTAAACAGTTGGCCTGATAACGGAAATCTTGACAAAGCTCGCCGTTTACTTTGGCCAATAAAGCAGAAGTATGGAAACAAAATCAGTTGGGCAGATCTACTTGTTCTGACTGGAATTGTTGCTATTGAATCAATGGGAGGTCCAACATTCGGATTCGGTGGAGGACGTCCTGATATCTGGCATCCAGAAGAAGACATCTACTGGGGTGCAGAAGACGAATGGCTTGGAGACAACCGATACGGAGACACTCGACAAGACCTTGACAATCCACTCGCAGCAGTTCAAATGGGACTTATTTATGTCAATCCAGAAGGACCTAATTCAAATCCAGACCCACTTCTCAGTGCTCAAGACATTCGTGAAACCTTTGCACGTATGGCTATGGATGATGTTGAAACGGTTGCTCTTACTGCTGGCGGACACACCTTTGGAAAGGCACACGGAGCCGGAGATGCAGGTCAAGTAGGTTCAGAACCAGAAGGTTCCTCAATCGAAGAACAAGGATTTGGATGGGCAAATACCCACGGCTCTGGAAAAGGCCGTGACACCATTACAAGTGGTATCGAAGGTGCATGGACTGCAAACCCAATCCAATGGGATAACGGTTACTTCGATCTTCTTTTCAAGTACGAAGACGACTGGACACTTGTCAAGAGCCCTGCAGGAGCAAATCAATGGACTCCTGGAAACCCAGATGTTGAAGACATGGCCCCTGATGCTGAAGATTCTTCAATCAAAGTTCCAACCATGATGACCACTGCTGACATGGCAATGATTCGTGATCCTGAATACCGAAAGATTTCCAAGCATTTCCATGAAAATCCAGATGCTTTCGGCGATGCATTCGCTCGTGCTTGGTTCAAACTTCTTCACCGTGATATGGGTCCTAAGTCCCGCTATCTTGGACCTGATGTACCCTCAGAAGAACTCATTTGGCAAGATCCAGTTCCTTCAGGAAGCACATCCTACGATGTTGCTGGATTGAAGCAAGCGATCAAGTCCAGTGGATTATCTGTCTCTGAAATGGTTGAAACTGCTTGGGCAAGTGCATCCACCTATCGTGGCTCTGACATGCGTGGCGGTGCTAACGGTGCTCGTATTCGACTTTCCCCGCAGAAAGACTGGGCAGCGAACAAGCCAGAACAACTTTCCAACGTCCTCTCTATCCTAACGCCTCTTGCTGAAGCACATGGAGCAAGTATTGCAGATACAATTGTTCTTGCAGGTAATGTAGGTATTGAAATGGCCTCTGGAAAGAGCGTTCCGTTCTCTCCAGGCCGTGGCGATGCGAGCGACGCTCAAACAGATGTTGACTCCTTTGCAGTTCTGGAACCTGTCTCTGACGGATTCCGTAACTTCTTG
>DAKQ01000044.1 GCA_002496635.1 Euryarchaeota archaeon UBA82
GAGTCTGCCAAAAGGCAACGACTTGGGATTCAGTCATATTTGATGAAGGTAAGGCATAACCGAATGCTTCGATTACCCTGGAGTCATTGACATGATCAACCATCCAACGATGCATTGCTCTGAGATTGGATTCTTCAAGTGGGTCTTGGCCATCGAAATCCATGACAACTAATGCGGCATTGACCGCTGTTTCGGGCCACTTTTCATCCATGTGTTCAAACCCGACTCTCGTTTCATCATCAGGCGGTAAAGCATCACGTGACGCTATTGAGAAATCAGCNNGAAATGAATTCGTTACGGAAGTATTCCCGGGTGGCTTGTTGTTCAGCGGTAAGGAATTCATCAGGAGTCTGCCAAAAGGCAACGACTTCTGATTCAGTCATATTTGATGATGGTAAGGCATAACCGAATGCTTCTATGACTCTGGAATCATTGACATGATCAACCATCCAACGATGTATTGCCCTGAGATTAGATTCCTCAAGTGGGTCCTGGCCATCAAAATCCATGACAACTAATGCAGCATTGACCGCTGTTTCAGGCCACTTTTCATCCATGTGTTCAAACCCGACTCTCGTTTCATCATCAGGCGGTAAAGCATCACGTGACGCTATTGAGAAATCAGCTTGAAGGAACGGTAGGCCTGCTCCCAGTAGAATGACTAGTGTTGGTATAAGTACTGCCCATGGACGCTCCATAACCGTCTTAGCAATCTTTGCCCAGATTCCGTCTCCAGTATCATTTTCAGTACTGAATGCGAATGGAATTTTGCCAACGAAGACCTTTTGACCAAGCATTGCTAATACTGCAGGTAACACAATAACTGAGAAAATCATTGCAACTGAAACGGCAAGTGTTCCGCCAATTCCAAGACTCGGCAAACCAGTTCCTGTGAAGAACAGCATACCCATCAATCCGATAGCAACAGTCACACCGCTGAAGAAGACTGCTTTACCAGCAGTAGCAACAGTCATTGCCGTAGAGGTACGAATATCTCTTCCTCTGTTCAATTCTTCACGGAAACGATTGACAAGGAAGAGAGAATAATCAACAGAAACACCAATTCCAATAAGTGTAATGATGTTGATTGCGTATTGTGTGACTTCCATTGTGTTCGAAAGCCAAATGGTTAGACCCATTGCGGAAATTACAGTCAATATTGCAACGCCTAGTGGTAATATGGCTGCGATAATTGTGCCGAAAACAATTCCAAGAATAATGAGTGTCAACGGCCCTGAGATCAATTCAGCAGTAATCAGATCGTCCTGGATTCTCGTATCAAAGGTAACGTCAATAGCGATTTGGCCTGTTTTCCAAGATTCGAAATCGTTTGATATGTCGATGGTTTCGTGATTATCGGCATACAATGACTTTGCTGAAGTGCGGTCAAGATTTATTGTGACTCTGTTTTTCGCCCAAAATCCACCTTCATCCGAATACACGAATTCGGTACGCTCATCACCGGTTGTATTCCATGAATACTCGATAGAAACGTCATCCATCTTTTCCCAGTCTGCCAAAGATGACGTCACTTCATCTTGCCATTCTTGGGAAGAATCGTCAAGAGATTCGTGATAAACAAGGAAGACGAAACCTTCTGCATCCTCTTCCTCACCGATGAATGCATCTTCACGAAGATCACTTGCTTGAACAGATTCGTGTTCTCCAACGCCCCATGACTCTGCCCAATTTGGCCCCATTGCAATGAGTGAAGACATACCAATACAAGCCAAGAGGCCAATGACGAGAACCTTTTTTCTGTAATCGTACGTGAACTCACCCAGTTTGTAGAAGAGACGATTCTCTAAGAGTTTAGGATCAGTTACGGATTCCATGTGTTTGCCGTAGTAAAACGGTTTATCAAATCATGTATGGAGAACCCACTCACTTTCGATCCGTGGGTTTGCTTGAAGGTCCCGGCAAAGGTAACGTCCATGCGAGGTTTTTTTTCTTCTCTAAGACAAAAAAATCCTCTTCATCTGAACCTTCTATAGATTCTAAAGCAGGTGATATTTCCAATCCAAAATCTGAAAGTTTTGTCTGGTCTTGAGGCAATCCCACTTCATTTTCCTCATCAAAAATATCTGCATCAACTGCATGTGCATATGCCATCTCGTCAAGTGCTTCGACTGCGATGAACAACGATTCAGGTAAACCTCCGCTCAATGGAACGACATGAACGAATTCATTGGGTAGACGCCCATCAAAATTAGCGTAATATGCCATGGTATCATCTTGCATGACAAAGTCGATTTTGTACCAGCGATCATCTTTCTCAATCGCTCTTGTTCGTATGTGAACCAATAAGCCGACTTCTTCTGTGTCATCCTTGAGATTCGCTTGTTCGACCATTGATTCAAACACAGGTCCCAAGAAAGCTAGTCCATCATTTTTCAACTCCTTTGAGTTGCGACCATAAGTGTACAGAACCCGGTTTTGGTCGAAGTCGCGTCGGCATACAATCACAGTAGTATCGGAATCTTGTCGCATGGAAGTATACATATCAGTCGACAGTTCTTAATCATAATTCTAAAATCATTCTTGAGAAGTGGATTTCCAATACAAGTCTTCATGAAGAGAATCTCTGGTGGCGAGGTATGGAACAGGCTATACTTGGCGGAGGATGCTTCTGGTGTGTTGAAGGCGCTTACAAGAGAATGAAAGGAATAATCTCCGCACTCCCCGGATATGCAGGGGGCCAACGACCAAATCCCACTTACGAAGAAGTGTGCAGTGGGAGGACGAGCTATGCTGAAATCGTCATCATAGAGTATGACCCTGGGATTATCTCATACTCTACATTACTCGAAGTGTTCTTTACAGTTCATGATCCAACACAGTTGAATCGACAAGGCAATGATGTTGGGACACAATATCGAAGTTGCATTATGCCTGTTAATGAAGAGCAAA
Organism: Euryarchaeota archaeon UBA82; assembly: GCA_002496635.1. Lineage (GTDB taxonomy): Archaea > Thermoplasmatota > Poseidoniia > Poseidoniales > Poseidoniaceae > MGIIa-L2. The sequence goes on from DAKQ01000044.1 coordinate 2,911, forward strand.
AAAGAATTGCAAAGGAATCCATTCAATCCTTCCAAGATGCATTTGCAAATCCAATCGTAACAACAATCGAACCCGCCTTGAATCTCATTGTAGCAGAATTATACCACCATGATTACTATGCAAGAAACCCAACTCAAGGCTATTGTCAGATGGTGGTGGGACCAAAACTGAGCAAGGTTCGTAAGAAACTCGCCCATTTGTATGAAACCACGGATTGAGACATCTACAACGTAGAGTTGAAAGAGTGAATAGCGCACCACCACCCATGGTCAATGGAATCGTTCAACCACCAACCCCGAATAATGAACCTGTTATGGGTTTCCTTCCTGGCTCTCATGAGCGTATTGAATTGCAAGCAGAACTTGCAAAACAAATGGCAGAAGTAATCGAGATTCCTTGCATCATCAACGGAGAAGAAGTCTGGACTGGTAATATCGTCGAACAGGTCATGCCTCACAACCATGGACATGTTCTTGCAAAGGTTCATCTCGCTGGAGAACAAGAAGTTCACAATGCGATCAATGCTTCACTTGAAGCTCACAAAGCATGGTCGACCATGCCTTGGGAAGCAAGAGGTGCTATTTTCCTGAAGGCTGCTACAATGCTTGCTGGAGAAAGACGGCAGGAAATCAATGCATCAACAATGCTGAATCAATCCAAAACCTGTCATCAAGCAGAAATTGATTCCGCCTGTGAATTGATTGACTTCTGGAGATTCAATGTCGACTATGCACGAGCAATTTACGAGGATCTACAACCTCCGATTTCCCCTGATGGTGTATGGAATCAAAGCGAAATACGCCCACTGGAAGGGTTTGTATTTTCGATTACTCCCTTCAACTTCACAAGTATTGCTGGTAACCTTCCTTCATGCGCTGCTATCATGGGCAATACTGGTGTATGGAAACCAAGTAGAAATTCGTATGTTTCAAATTACAGAATCATGAAACTTATGATGGATGCAGGACTTCCTGCTGGCGTCATCAACTTCATTCCAGGAAAAGCATCAGTTGTAGGAGACATTTGCATGTCACACCCAGATCTTGCTGGAATCCACTTCACCGGATCCACAGGCGTCTTCAGGAAACTCTGGAGAGATATTGCAAATAATCTCGAGAACCTGCGAAGTTACCCTCGTATCGTCGGGGAAACAGGCGGAAAGGACTTCATTGTCGCACATCCAGAATGTAACGAAGAAGCGCTCATTGTAGCACTGTTACGAGGTTCGTTTGAATTCCAAGGACAGAAGTGTTCTGCTGCAAGTCGTGCTTACATCCCTGCCTCAGTATGGGGACGGATTGGGTCGAAGTATTGTGACGAAGTTGGAAAGATCACCATGGGAGATGTCTCTGATTTCTCAAACTATATCGGAGCAGTCATCGACAAGAAATCCTTCGACAATATTGCAGGCTATATCGAGCGAGCGAAAGCAGATAGCGGTTGCACCATCGTCACAGGAGGAAACTACGATGACTCTGTCGGCTACTTCGTTGAACCAACAACAATTCTTTGTGAAGACCCGATGTACGAATCAATGGCTCAAGAAATCTTTGGACCAGTATTATCCATTCACATATTCCAAGATAGTGAATATGAGAAGATTCTGAGTATTTGTGATTCCACTTCAGAATATGCATTAACAGGATCCATCTTTGCAAAGCATCGAGAAGACATTGAATTTGCAAAGGATGCACTTCGATTCAGTGCCGGTAACTTCTACATCAACGACAAACCTACTGGGGCTGTCGTTGGACAGCAACCGTTCGGTGGAGCACGGGGAAGTGGGACGAACGATAAAGCGGGAAGTCCACTCAATCTCTTGAGATGGGTTTCTCCGCGTTCAATCAAGGAAACCTTTGCACCGCCAAAGAGTTGGACCTACGGCTTCCTTGAATGAGAGAATATTAGCGATTAGTTCATCAATAACCTCAGATGAGGACATAATCCGCAATGATGAGTGCTCTATGCTGACTGCTGTTTCCGTGAGGAGTGATGGGCGAACTGAGCGGACTTTCAATCCCATTCTTCATGTAGTTCCTACATTGAAGAGATATCATGCAGCCATCTGGAGCCAATCAAGCTTCATCTCAGGCTCGTCTCAATCAAGAGTCGCGGTGGCACAGCGTCTGGAGAATGCTTGGTATCGTAGTACTACTTTGGTTCCTTGCTCAATTTGTAGTCCTCATAGCCGCTGGTTTCCTTGACGGTGATCTCAACGGAGAATTTGGCCCATTGGATGGCGGATTGATTTTGGCAGGAAGTATTTGCTCTGCACCGATGGTTTTGCTTCTCTTAGCAATACGACGTCCAAAACTCGAACACATTATCGTGGCTCAACCAGATGCCAGTGGGACACAAGTACATTCACTCCCTAATACTCGTATTCTTCAAACTCCAGTACCAACAACAATGCGTCAGTATATTGTCCGCTCCAGACATCCGTTAAGAGTTCCAATAGCTAAACATCTATGGATGCTTTTCCTTGGTGGTGTCATCATCTCCAGTATTGCCTTTGCACCACTTTTACTTGATTCATCAAATGTCTTGTTCTTACTCCTAGCCGTTTGCGTTGCAGTTCCAGCATGGTTGGTTGGTTTCTCAACACCAGTTTTTGCATGGTGGTCCTTCTCAGCCTCTCGATTCCAACTAACAACAAATCGTCAACAAGGAGAAGCAATGCTCATCGCGGGCATGCTTTCGACATTCCCTGCACTCATCATCAATTCGTTCATCACCCCTGGAACTGTTTTACTGCTCAGTGGAGGCGATGTGTCAGCAACCACTGTTGAATACATTACAATCATCATTTCCGCACCTGTTGGAGAAGAAATATGCAAGGCGCTTGCAGTTTTGAGTCTGAGTAGCATGATCGATTCAAAGCGAAGGGGTTTCCAAGTTGGTTTTACCGTTGGGCTTGGATTTGCATTGCTTGAGAATTTACAATACATCTTGTTCAGCCTTTTCGCAGGGGAGTTTGTTGCCATTTCCTACGGCCTAACTTCTATTGTTAGAGGTATTGGTTCGATTCCAGGTCACGCTCTTTGGACTGCTTGCAGTGGGTACGCAATTGGCCATATGCTTGAACAGAGAAAATTTGGAATTCAACCCAAATTCGATACATGGGGCTTGGTAAATCCGATGACTGGTGAAACAACAACGATTTCCGCTAATCCTTCGACGTATCTCACTCAATCATTTTTGGTGAAGAAATCAGAATTACAACTCCCTACATCCATCCCAGTCATGCTTGGAATGGCAATGTTTGGTCATGCCTTCTGGAATGGAAGTTCTGTTTTGATATCGCATTTAGCACTAAATCTATCACCAGCTCTTGGCCTCATTCTTGATTTAACATGGATTGTGATTCTCATCACACTGCTGTGGACCATTGGTAGATTTGTCATATCCGCAGCAATGGAAGAACAGACTGTGCCTTAAATCGTTTCTTTCAGAGAATATTCTTACGCAAAGAACAAAACTATGATGCATCGCACTGTGGTTAGGGCTCAATATGGATTTTGCATCTGGAGGCTTTGTTTCTGGGAACATTGCAATCACTTCTTTGCTCATTCTTGCCTTAATTGGAGCCTCATCAAAAGCCCGTATTCTTGATGCCAAGGGCATCATTGCTGCAGCATTACTCGGTTTCTTAGTCGGCTGTTTAGGGCATTGGACCTGGCTATTACTTCTGCTAGCTTTTCTTCTTAGCAGCCATGTTGCTACAAAGTGGCGTTTTGAAGAAAAAGCAGCTTTAGGATTGAGTGAATCCTCAGATGGCCATCGTGGGTGGATTAATGTCGCTGCTAATGGAGGTATGCCGGCCCTTGTTGCAATTCTAGCCTTTACACTTGATGATTGGAAAAATGGGTTGTGGATGTTTGGCGCATCTGTAGCAGTCGCAACATCCGACACATGGGCAAGCGAAATTGGAAGCCTCGATAATCGAGTTCGAATGATTACAACG
>DAKQ01000119.1 GCA_002496635.1 Euryarchaeota archaeon UBA82
GAGGACATGGTTGCCCAAGATGAACGAATTTACCCCTCTGATGACCTTATCATGGTCTTTGGAAGATGCACGCATTTGTGCTGCATTCCTGGATGGCAACTTGTATCCAACAACTACACGGATGATTCGTGGACTCCTGGAGGGACTGATGACGGAGGTACCAAACTCTTCTGCATTTGCCACTCGTCTCGATTCGACACAACTGCTCTTGAGATGAACACAAACAGAAACCGTTCCAATGGTTCCACATTCAAATATGCTGGTGTTCGAAAAGCAGGAGGTCCTGCTCCTGTTGGACTTCCGCTTATTCCGATCGTTCTAAACAATGGTGTCGTAGAGGGCATTACCGATTATGTCGACTGGCTGACATACTGTGATTGAGGTGAATAATATGACAACAATGTTCTGGATTCTTTGGTTCTTTATCGCCTTCATCATCGTCCTCGTGGCCTTCACTCTCCGTAAGGAGACCGAAGAAATGCCACGTCGTGAGATTCTACGCGCTGTAGAATCTACTGGAGGCATGGGTGTTTCCGAACGAGCCTTCTTGTGGGTCTTTTCTTGGATGGATACTCGATTCCGTATTCAAGATTACTGGAACATGTCGAAAGGTGCGTACTACAACATGCACCGACAAATGCCACTAACTCACGCCGAGAAGTACAAACTTCGAATCATTTGGTATTGGTATCCTCTTTATTGCTTGGGTGGAATTTCTTTCCTAAGTTTCATTGTACTGGTGATTACTGGTACAGTTCTCGGTATCTATTACGTCCCTGGAGGTGAAGGTGATCCTTCGCCAGCATATGCCTCGATGGAATTTATTATGCTTGAACTTCCATTCGGATACATCATCAGGGCAGTTCATCACTGGGGGACGCACTTCATGGTGGCGTCGGTTTTCCTGCACATGTGTCGTGTTTACTTCACTGGTGCATACCGAAACCCTCGTGAACTCAACTGGTTGATTGGTGTAGCGCTCATGGCTCTAACAATTGTCTTTGGATATTCTGGCTATCTCTTACCTTGGGACAGCTTAGCGTACGGTGCTGCTGTTATCGGAATCAATCTTGCGAATTCATCGCCATTAGTTGGAAAATACATCGCTACACTCTTGTTTGGAGGATCTTCATTGACCCCTCGAACGGTAACTCGTATGTACTTCATACACGTCTTTATTCTACCAGTGATAGTGACCACATTGATTATCATTCACTTGTTTATTGTCTGGGTACAAGGCATTGCGGAGCCGCATTGATACGGAGGGAGATGAATGGGGTTAATGGAAAATTTCGGGAGAGTCGCTACATCCTATATGGATGAAAAAGCAAAACTCGAGGAAGCGGGTGAAAAGCGTACACGTACACGTGTGGGCCATGGATTTTGGCCGCATGAAGTGCTGCGTGATACGATTCTCTTTTCGTTCATGGCTGCAGTTCTTCTGTTTTATGCGTGGTTAATTCCACCACCACTTCACGGTGCTGCAGACCCATATGCTCAAGCAGGATTCGTATTCCCTGATTGGTACGTATTGTTCTCATACGGGTACTTACGATGGGGAGAATACCTTCCTCAATTTACAGTCCCTACTGGGTTTATCGGCGACATCGTTGGCCAACCTGTGTTCGCTTGGAACGCTGCATGGTGGGGTGCTGCCCTAACTGGAATTCCTGTTGGAATCCTTGCACTCCCTCCTTTCTTAGGTGGACGTGAGAAGAGACCTGTAGAAGACCCATGGTTTGCTGCTGCTGGTGCTGTTTATCTGGCTCACATCTGGTTTATCTCGGTCTTCTCGATCAACATCTTCCTTGAATTGTATGGGAAAAATCGTTCAGATTATTGTAAACTCGATTCGCATGGAGACCTACTTTGTGGTACGAGGGCGCCTTGGATGGCAGATATATTCAATGCCATACCTTGGATACTGACGGGTTTGCTGTTATGGATTGTGATCTACTTCATTGCACGTAATGTAATGGTCAAAGCCTGGGGGTCTGGATTCACGCCAGCTCATGGAAAGCGACTCATCATCGGAGCACTTGTAGTCTCAGCAGGAGCATCTGTTGCAACATTTGACACCTATGACAATGGCTTCTGGGAAGCAGGTGGCTTGTTGACAATCAAAGGACTCACTCACGATTATTATCCTGAACTCGAAGCAATGAGAACGCAACCTTCTGATGTAGAAGTCCATGAAACCAATGGATTTACTGATGATCGAGGCTATTCCGACGATGGAATTGTTCCTGCTGCTGCATGGATTGACTGGCAAATTTATCAGCCTGCAAGGGAAGTTATTATCGATTTCAGTGATTCAAATAATCACCAGAATGCAGACGAAGGAATCAACGCTGCAGGAATGACAGCCTCTTTCTATGGAGGAGATGGGTTCACAGATTCAGGAACATTTACTGTAACTGAGGATCCAACAATCTTCCCAGACGGACATCATGATTCAGTTGACTCACTTACAACAGATGTTGTTTGCGAATACAGATCAAGCGAACGTAAGATTGACGGAGTAAACACGGCTACAATGCTCACAAGTTCTCTCACAGTTACAGATGAAAACGGTAATGTCTTGTCCTCATTCTCTGAATGTGTTGGCGATGAAATCACCTTAGAGCCTGGTATTTACAACTATGAATACAGTCTACAAGCATCTGGACCGCTTGCTCAAAACAATTCGATTATGACAGAAACAACCTTCTCCATTCGTGCATATCAACCACTTCTGCTTTGGGACAACAATGCAGGACCGCTTGCTGGAACTGTTGTGAATCTGAGTGATACCGTAACAATTGAAGCATCTTCTGGAACATTCAGCCATGTAGTCAATCCATCATACCACGTCAATCCAAAGGCCCTTGATGCTAAACTCACCTATGCTATGTTTATTCCATGTTTGACCTTTGGAGCAATCGTTATCGTCGTTTTGAGATCCATGGCACGAGGATATGAATTCGAAATGAACAAGTGTTACGGATGCGATTTGTGTGACGATGCCTGCCCAGTACGATTGTTCAATGGTGGTGACAAACTCAACATCATCTACAATTCATGGAACAATGAAGATGACGGTGTCCCGATGTATTCGTGCTTGACCTGTACTGCATGTACAAACGCATGCCCACAACTTGTCAATTATGACTCATATGTTGACATTCGCCGAAGTCTCATCGTAGGCGGTCCAGCTGCTGAAATACCACACACTGTATTGCAAGCAGTCCTCGCTGCAGAAGCAGAAGAAGCATCAAATGAAGATTTCATCCCAGTAGAAGAATATCCAATCTCATCCAACGTCGGTTACTATCCTGGATGTGTCGATTACCTCGACCAAGAAATGGTCTTCTCTCACGTGAATGAAGGAGAAATGAATCTTGGAGATTCAACTACTGCCGCATTTACGCTCTTTGAAGAAATGGGCCATGATGTATCATACCTCGGCCGTGATTTCTTGAAGTGCTGTGGTCACGATCAAAAGTGGCAAGGTCTGACTGAAGTCTTTGACAAACTCAAAGCCTACAATCAAAAGAAGATCGAAGCATCTGGTATCGATACTCTCGTATCATCATGTGCAGAATGTTTCCGTACCTTCGCTCGCGACTACGAACTCGAAGGCGTCAAGGTCATGCATACAACAGAGTATCTTATGGAGAGCGGTTTCGATATGCAACTCTCTACAGATGCTACAACAGTTACCTATCACGACCCATGCCGACTTGGCCGTCAAATGGGAATC
>DAKQ01000034.1:0-10762 GCA_002496635.1 Euryarchaeota archaeon UBA82
TTGACCATGAGCTCCAACCTCTCGACGGAAACATGAAGAAACACCAACTATCTTGATTGGTAACTGTTCTTCTGGGATTGTTTCTCCCATGAACATAGCCGTGAGTGGGTGCTCAGCAGTAGCAATCATGTAGTAGCCATCTGGCTCGATACCGTACATCACGGTCTCAAAGTCAGATAGATCCGTTACGCCCTCGTAAGCAGTACGATTCATCATGACAGGGGGTTGAACGAAGGTAAATCCACGTTCTTGAATAAAATCAACAGAGTAGGCTTGCAGAGCTATTTCCATTCGAGCGAGATCTCCTTTAAGGAAAAAGAATCGACTTCCAGTAATCTTAGCAGCACGTTCAAGGTCAACCCACTTGTTCTCTTCAATCAGTTCATTGTGCGTCTTTGGTTCAAACGTGAACGTTGGCTCTTGCCCATGTAAGGAATGTTTGGTATTTCCAGATTCATCAGCACCTGAAGGGACTTCTGGATGGAGGAGATTAGGAATACGCATACGGATGGCATCTCTCTCTTCGAGAACTGCTGCAGTTTGTGCTTCCATTTCAGAAATTTGTGAACCCAAATTTGCAACTTCTGCAAGAATACGTTGTGCCTCTGCTTCATCTCCAGACTTCTTGGCAGCACCAATCCCACGAGCTGCCTCGTTCTTCTGACGCCTTAAATCAGAGGTCTTGTGAAGCAAATCTTTCCATTTCCCATCCAATGTGATGACACTATCGATTTGGTCGTGAGGAAGACTGCGTCGGTCGAAATCTGCTCGGATTCGATCCGGTTCATCTCTGAATAAATGGATATCAAGCACTCTTCATCACCTACAAACTGATATTAAACTGGAACATTGCCATTCCAATGGTCATGAATCCACCAAGGATGTAACCAAGAATGGCTCCACCATTGAGCAGCGGAAGACCTGCTTGCGCTTTTCCTTGGCCAACATACCACATGAGGACTGAATACCCTACAAGACTTCCAAAGAGTGTTGCCATGGCCATAATCAAACCATCATCGCCTCCGATGTACTGGAGAGTAGAGAGAACGAGCATACCAGGGAAGATAACATCGCCTAAGCCCATCAGCATAGCATCGTTACTCTTCTTGATAACACGCTCTCGAGGTTGTGAAGACGATTGTATGGAGACGGAATCAGGACCATCACTCGAAGGTTCTTCATCTCCAAGAGGCGTACGTTCTGCTCTAAATGAATAGTCAGAATCTTGGGGAGCAACCAAGAGAATAGGTAAATTGAGATTGATCATCGTATCAGCAAGATCGAGCATATGCTTAGATTTGTACACAGCCCATGCATCATATATCGCTGCAGCGACCATGAACACCATGATCAAGGTCGGCACAAAAGAAACTCCGAGCATAACAATGACGCCTGAACCCACGAGGATTCCGACGGTATTGACGACATACCATTCGCTGTGAACATAGAGTAAAATCATCAAGATGATACTAACAAGCAAACCAATCAAAGTTGGAATGTCTTCAAAGACAATTCCTCCGCTGAGGAACATTGAGGATTCAATAACACCTGCAGTCATAGAGTAATTATCGCCGATAACAACTGTGTGGAGATGCGTTGTGTCATCGACGGTGTCTTTTGGTGTATCACCGAAGGCAACTGCAACGTTTTCTCCTTCAGGCACATCGATAATTAGTCTCTGGACCATACTTGATCCGTACAGGAGACGTGCTTCATCTTCGGTTGTGACAAGTAGTTCAGTATATCCTGAAGCATCAATATCTGTCAATCGGACATCTCGGATTTGGTCTGCGAAGTTATTGATTGAGACTTTACCTTCATCAACAACGAGAATCTCTTCAGCAGGTTGGTAATTCCAAGCAATAATATCTCCCCCTTCAGTTCCAAGAACGATGAGTTGGTCATCGGTACTTGCTTCACTCATTTTCTTATCAGCAACGTTCGAGTAACCGACGTCAACTGCTGAGAAATTTGCACTCGAGGTTGCGTTGATGAGAACCGTCGCTGGAGGCGCTGTCGAACCTACTTGGGGAGGTACGTTCACCGATTTCTCAAGTTCCACAACACCAGCCATTTCTTTACTGACGATGAGAAGATGTGTGTCATCGAGCAATTCCGCTTCAATGAGATCGTCGATAACTTTCATCTCGCTTGGAAGTTGCCAGGCCGCCTGGAAAGTCATGACATTCGGCACTTCCTCAAAGGTGGCGAAACGGTGAAGTTTCTCCCCACCATCGATAATGTAAACTGAGTCACTTGTCTCGACTGCAAGAATGCAACCAAACTGCACACGAGGGAATATGTTTCCATCATTATCATATTCAAAACACTCGTAGGTTGAGAGGAGAGTACCATCACTAAGTGAAAGGGTTTGAATCAATGCTCCGTTGTTGATAGTAATGGTTTCTGGACCAGTTGCGACAACGAGTTTAGCAAGTTCATAACTTTCATTCCCATGAGGAATCACGGATGTCCAAATTGGTTCAGCCATCCCGAGCTGATTCAATCGAATGGTGTTGTTGATGATCCCATTTTCATTGGTTCGAATTGAATCGATGTATTGATTCATACCAATTTCGGCCAAATATTCAGCTTCTATGAAATCTGTTGATTCGTATTCGAAAGGCGTAACCGTATCATCAACCATGATCTGATGAGCGAGTGGTACGCTTGCATACATCAATGCAATGAAGAGAATACCCATGATTCCGTACTTGATGACCCATTCTTTCTTGTAGCGGGCAAGAGCAAGAATCGCAGCAGTGAAGATAAAAATCATCACTAATTCAAGGGCAATAAAACGTAACTGAGACGCCCCTTCAGCCCCAAAGGCTTGCAATCCAGCCTTGTCATACCATGGACGAATAAATATAGCAAGGAAGATTGTTACCAAGAACATCGAAGCCATTCCAATCATGGAAGGAAGTTGGCGGCGGAACCCTCCGTCGATGTCGCTCATGCTTCTGCCATACAAGAACTACATTTGAGCACATCGCTACAACCATGACTAGAATTGCCTATCGCCACACCTATGACGAGTGTACGATACGAACAATCTGGGGGAGCGAATGTCCGATATCCGACACTGGCTTGATCAGACCAAGTTTCGAGGCATGAGACTTGGACTTGACCGCGCGCATGAAGTTCACAAACACCTCGTTCAAAACTATGATTCAACCATCATTCATGTTGCAGGAAGTAACGGTAAAGGGACTGTTTGTGCATTAACAGCAACGCATCTGAATCGTTTGAATCGAAGTACGGTCATGTTCACTTCACCACATCTTGTACGTGTCGAAGAGCGGATTCGAGTGAATGGGAGACCGATCACTGAGGAACAGTTCAACACATACTTGTCCCTTATTCGGCAAACAGAAATCAGTTTGGATATTGAATTGACCTTTTTTGAGATTACATTTCTTGCTTCCTGTCTTTGTGCAAGGGACATTAATCCTGATGCCTTCATCGTAGAAACAGGACTTGGCGGGCGCTTTGATGCAACACGAATCTTGCCAGCAGATGTCTCTTTACTCACATCGATTACGCTTGAACATCAAGATATTCTTGGCAGTACATTGGCTGAAATAGCTGCAGAAAAAGCAGCCATTGCTCGACCCAATAAACATATGCTTGTTCGAGAAATGCAAGATACTGAAGCTCGATTTGCAATTGAGTACGAAGTACGCCACGCTGGGCAAGAAAATCTTGGTGAAATTCCTGCATCTGCAAGTCTAGAATGGATTCAAATCGACTCAGATTCTTCAATGAAAGAAGAAGCAATGGCGTTGGTAAAGGCAACGTTAAACCATCTGGATTTCAATATTGATTCGCTCTATGAATCCATGCTTGATCTAAATTGGCCTGGTCGAATGCAGTACATTGAACCAATGTCTTGGGGAGGAACTCTTTTTGTGGATGCAGCTCACAATCCCAGCGGATTGAAGCGAGTGATTCCAACCATCTCTGAACTCTTATCTTCACAACAAGAATGGGTCTTGGTCTTTGGTTGCACTCCTCAAGATGATTTGGAAGAATTTACCAAGCCTTTACTCGATCTCTGTAAGGAAAATCCTCCCTCTCATGTTCTCCTCACAGTACCTCAGACAGGACGGTATCCAGGTGTACATATTTCAGAACTATCAAATCTTAATTGGACTTATACGCAATCAGTGCTTCACACATCAACTCCAAAGGAATTGAAACCGATTCTTGAAAATAACAAACCTGAATTCACGTTGGTAATAGGTTCGCTATATCTCATCGGAGAGTTGTTCGAGGCATTCCAACTCTATGGGTCAAAACATCTCGAATTGTTCCCACCAAACAATCAAAGGTAGGAAGAACGAGCCCTGTATGAGTCAAGATGAGTGATAAGTGGGACCTTCGGTTTATTGAACTCGCACACCACATTAGTTCTTGGAGTAAAGATCCTTCAACAAAGGTTGGTTGTGTGGTTGTTGGTGCTGACCGAGAGATTCGGTCAACAGGATTCAACGGCTTTCCAAGAGGAATCGATGATTCATTAGAACGACTCCAGAACCGAGAAGAAAAATATCCTCTTATCTGTCATGCTGAGGAAAATGCCATCATGCATGCTGCCCGTATTGGCGTTTCTCTCAAAGATTGCACAGCCTATGTGACATGGCCTCCATGTACTCGGTGTGCTCGTTCATTGATTCAAGCAGGAATTGTCGAAGTTGTTTATGCAGGTGGCAGCGATATACCAGAGAGATGGGTTGAAGATTTCACACGATCTACTGGTATGATGAAGGAAGCTGGCCTTAAACTTCGTAATGTCAATCTGGAATAATCAACCCCAGAAACGTCGAGTCCTAGCATATTCAATTTCTGCATGGTGTATTGATTGGAGGAGACTATCCATGTTGCCTTTGTGTCCTTTTCGAAGGATACGCTGAGCTGTCGCCTCCCCAACACCTCTTGCCATTAGACAAACAATTGCATGGAATCCGTGGGTTTTGATCAAGGAAGCGTTCCGAATCATACGGTTACGATCACTTTCTTCGTCCGAAGCGACCCATCCTTCAAGCATCTTTTCAAGACCTTCCCGTGCGCAGACAAGCATTTGTCCCTTGCAAACAATACAGTTCCCTGGATCCTTAAGTTCGGGATATCGTTCAACTCTAAATCGACGAATAGCTTGACATTTTAAGCAACAAAGGACTGCTCGTTCATTCATCAATCGTAGACGTAATCTTGCACGGACCGCCTCATTATCCCAGTTGGGAAGAAGTAAGTCGCGTTGACTTCGATCTGAAATTCCAAGAGGGCCTGTTGGCGTAACTACAATATCCAATAATCCCGATTGTATTCCTTGTAAGACATCTTTCGCTCCTTGAATGTCCATACGTTCGAAGTAGAGTTTACTGAGAACTTCATCCACAACGATGGTCCCTCGATATTTACGAACCAAAGCACCTAGGTTGATTTTTCGTGGGTCTACACCATGACGTAAGATTCCAAATGTTTTCGCCACTTGTGCAAATCTCCAACGAACTTGCCGAGAGTTTGGAAGAGTTACTGCGAGTAAGCCTTCGATTCCGTCGGCTGGAAGTTCATTGAGCCAATTGACAACCTCGTGCGGTTCTAAATCAGCGCCTGAGAGATGTATTCTTGTTGGTTCGACCATTAAGCCCCCCCAACGCCCTGTCTTGGTTGAGGCCATTGCAAGGAGGAGATGTCCAATCGTTTCATTGATCAGTGTCCCTTGGCAGATATTGATGACAAGTGCTTCAGAACGTCGTTCGATAGTGATTGTTTGATCGTCAGGTAATGCTTCTGTCGCATCAATATGTCTGGTAATGGTATCCGCAAGAAGCCCGAGTGCTTCACCTTCCAGTGGATAATCTGTTAATGGCATTCCATCATGAGCAAGAATACCTGCTGGGTCTATTTGGTTGAGTTCTCGAGGCTCAAGTAGATTAAAATCCTCTGCGACAAGACGACGTAGTCGGCCAATGTTTCGTGCTACTGCAGCAGGTACTGGTGGAAGTTCACCGACCCATGTCGGCGCTTCGCCCTGTATTGAGACAGGGGCGACAAGAACTTCGCTTTGTTCTGGGTCAGCATCAACAATAGTCCATGTACGTCCTGCCATGACGAATTGACGTATTCTCCCATCTTCTTCTTCTCCACTCCCATTGAGTTCAAGCACAAAGGATTCGTCGACGTTTCCAATTGTTCGACGAGTAACAACATCCCGTACACGATAGGATTGTTTGTCTGGTATCATCGAGAGGTGGCTTTCAACCCACTTTCGTGTACGACCTGCTGAGGAAAACCATCCATTCTTGAACCGCTTTGGAATTGGTAATTTCTTGAATTTATACTCTGATGGGATCTCTTCTTCAGGAACATCGTATCGGGGTAATTCGTCTGGCCAATCTTCTTCCTCAGGAACCAGTCCTTTTGCCTCCATATAGAGACTCTTTGGCCAACGGTACCAGGGTCGTTCATTTACATCGACTGCATAGCGTAAAAGCCATCGATCAGAAAGAACTGCGAGGAGCGTTTCAGTATCATTCCGCTCCCAGTCTTCAAACTGTTCAGCATTCGAAAAGATTTCATGAACGTCATCGATTGGTACGACCTTGAAACTATGAGCCATGAGCATGATTTGGTTTGCTGCAATGCTGTAGGGGCGTTTTCTCCATTCGACATCTTCGATGTATCCCATGTGGGAGCGATGGGCAACAACAGCAGCTTCAGCGATACCATCTGTTTCCCAAGCAAGAAGATGGCCTCTACCTATCCCTCCAATTCTGTGGTCAGCGCGGCCTACTCTCTGCAACATTCTGTCTACGGAACGAGGACTCTCTAATTGGACGATTTTTTGAATCGAACCAACATCAATTCCAAGTTCAAGACTTGAGGTACAAATGAGAGCATGAAGAGAACCATTACGGATATTTTCTTCCATTTCTTGCCGTGTTTCTGCTGCTAAACTACCATGATGGACTCCGATATTGAGTTGTGGAGCCATTGTTTGCAGACGTTGTGCAACTGTTTCCGCTGCATTACGACTGTTGACGAACACCAAGCAAGGGGGATCGTTTCCAACAAGTTCAGCAAGGAGACGAAACGTAGCATGTGCTCTTGGTGAAAGCCGCATTTCAATCGCTCCCACCTCATCCTCAGGCATAGGAGGGGCAGTTTCCACAGAGAGAACTGTCGAACGCTCGGCTGGAGCATTGATTGGTACACATGAGTCAGAAGCCATCCATTGTGCAACTTGCTTTGGATTACCGACAGTTGCAGAGAGCCCAATCCGTTGCAGGCGTTGTCCGCTCAAGGCTTCTAATCGCTCAAGTCCAAGGCGGAGTTGCCATCCTCGCTCACTCCCTGCCAAATCGTGTACTTCGTCAATGATGACGGCTTTAACACTGCTAAGCAAGCCACGAAGGCGATGACCGGTAAACATCAGTTGGAAGGTTTCAGGAGTTGTCACCAAGAGGTGAGGGGGTTTTCTGACTTGTCGTGCCCTCTCACTCGTGGTTGTATCGCCATGGCGGAGGCCAAATCGTAATTCCAATGCTTCACTTAATTCAGCCAAACGACGGTCAACATCTCGATTGAGTGCACGTAGAGGCGTAACGTAGAGAATTGCAAGAGGATCCCACTCTTCGACTTTACATCTGTGAAGTAAGGGTAATACTGCTGCGAGTGTTTTTCCCGATCCTGTTGGAGCGATGAGAAGTCGATCTTTCCCTTCTGCTAACTCAGGCAGTGCAGCCTCTTGAATCGGTGTGGGCTCCCAACCACGTTTCTCAATGAAGGATTGCAATCCTGGGTGCAGATGGGAAAATACATTTGACATACTCTCCCCCTCCCCGTAGAGAGTGGTGATTGGGCTTCCTTCTTGAGGATTTGTAGTTCAATGAGCAACGTCAATCGTCGTCAACGTCGTACTCATCATCGTCATACTCATCATCGTCATCTTCCCAGTCTTCATCATCTTCTGCGAAAGCTCCGTCTCCAAGATCAACTGCAGTTCGAGATGCGACTGTTGCAACAACGACCAGAATTAAGATTGTAGAGATGGCAAAAATCCATGCCAAAGGATGCTCACGTGGCGAATCAAGCCAGCCAAGATACTCTCCATAAGCGATGTTGATGTCGTGCTCTGCAGTATTGTCGTTGTCATTTACTTCAACCAAGATATTTCCATAATCAGCTTCAACTCGTACTCTGTCAACGTCTTCCACTTCCCAATCAACAGTGATTGAGATTACTTCTCCTTCACCAATTCCGATAATTGTCTTTACATCGAATGGTGTTGTTTCATCTCCTGCAAAGAATGCAACCTTGAATTGGGAATCAGTACTACCGCCGTTATTGACAACCGTACCTGTAATCTCAACAGTAGAACCTGGTGAGACGTGATCATCAGAGACTTCAATCGATTTCATTCTCAACTCTGGACCAACCGCCCCGAGTCGAACCCATTGACGTTCAAAGTCTGTATCATCAAAGGCAAGTTCAGGGATTGGACTTGCTTCAGAATTCGATACAACTGGGAATTGATTTCCAGCAGCATCCCATCCAGTCATGTAAAATCCAACGAAATCACCCGCTTGAGGAGTAATTGTCCCGCCTGCTGTGATGTCGACTTCACCTGTCCAATAGACGACTTGGTCGACCTGTTGCATTCCGAGAAGAGCGGATCCTGCACCAATGGTAACAGTTCGGGTCTGATCACGCATGACCCAATGAATCATTTGTTCAGAACCAGTTAGGTCAGCATCTTCAGAACCTTGGAATTCAACATAAATCGATGAAAGGTCGTTTGTTGAAGAAACATCGATGACATTCAATGGAGCCATTCTTCGAACAACACGAGGAGCTGCATCGTCAACAACAACTCGTAAGGTTGTTGAAACCAATGTTCCGGTCATATCTTCTCCGCGCCCTGGTATGTTGGTTATCGAGATGAGACAAGTGCGTGTAGGTGAGGATTGCAATGTCTTAGCAGAGTCAAGTGGTACTTCGATCAAGTATTCTCCATCCTCGGTTAGAGAACCATCGCTCCACAACTTTTCACCATCAAAGACTTCGACCAAAATACCAACGTTTCGAGGTGCAGGGACGTTGCTTCCCTCGTAAACAACACGTCCACTAAACGCTAATCGATCGTCCTTTCGGACACGTGTACCATCTGCAACCTGTCCTGTTCTTGGTTCACTTACGTCCTCGACGGTGTAATCTGTTGGAGAGAGCGTGAAATCATTCTCAATCCTGAATGTGTGTTCTAAGATGAGAAGCATGTCGTCTTCGGCTGATCCTCGTTCTTTGAAAACAAGGGCAAGATCACCCATCTCCTCATCAGGCCAATCCCAAGCAAACGTGAATTTGAATGTCACAATAATCCATGGCAGTCCAGATTCATTGGATGTTTCATACATGTTACTGGTCTGACTTAGATGGATATACTTGCTCTCGCTCCAGAAGGTATCATTCAAACCTGAGTAAGAGATTCGTTGTGCATCTCTGCTTGGATTCGGACCTTCAAAGTCAAAGACGAGTGAAATATGTTCAAAGTCAATAGCAGTGTTTGCATCGATAAATCCGACAGTAATGGATTGCTCAATACCTGCATACACCGCTTCGTCATCATTGTGTCCAACCCATTCAAGGCCAGTGAAGATTGCAGCGGAATCCTTCCGAGTTTGGAAGGTTGCATCATCAAAGTTGAATCCTGGTCCAGATTGGAGTTCGTAAACAACACCTTCTGAATCAGATTGAGAGTAGAAGAGTGGATTCCCAGCTTGATCGCCACCTTCCCAGTAATAAGAAACACGACCCATGTTCGGATTTCTAGAATGATCGATTGTTGTTATGAACCACTTGTTGTTGCTTTCACTCATGTTTGTGACTTGCTTACTTGCGTATTCTCCATCATCAGCAATACCGTTTCTGTTGACATCATGATCTGCTTCAACCCAATATTTGAGCGTGAGTTCCATTGGAACACCGACAGCATCACGTACCAAAATGCTGACATCTTGATGGTGGACTCCAGCTTCATATGAACCATCAAGCGGGTGTAATTGCACTCTCTCAGGAGGTGTTGCATCAACCTTGAATGTTCTCGCCCAATCCGAGTTTGGAGCCATGACATGTGTTGGATTTCGCTCATTGTAGGTTTGAACTTCATACTTCAGTCCATCAGGAACATCGATTTCTGGAGTTACGATACTGATAAAGAACGAACCGTTGTTATTCGTTGTATCTCGAGCAGTGGACTCAACCCATCCATTTCGAGAGACACGGACGTCAAAGGCACTGTCCAAAGGAGCATCATCTGAATCCATAAACCACATAGCACCTTGGAAGTAGAGAGTTTCTCCGGCCGAGACCCAAGCATTGTTCGGGACGTCGTCACGGACAAGATCTCCTTCATTGTCTCGGACCTTCATCCATCCAAGTCCAAATGTTCGATTCACTAAGAGCCCTTCATCACTGATAAGGTCGAGCGGGGAGAATCCTGCGGAGCCACTATCATCAAGACAGCCTGTCTTGAATCGGACACTGTTTTGATCCGGGAATTCACTTGTTATTCTGAACAACCAATGAATTTCAAGAATGCTGTTATTCAAGATTGAGTATGAATTCCCATCCATGACGACATAGCCTTCTGGATCATTTGGTGAAGGGAAGATGTCGCCATTCTGCCAGAACAGCGTTGGATTAGCTGCCGATGATGTTGTCATCAGCGTCAGTGTAGCCTCTCGAATAGCGGTTGCAC
>DAKQ01000034.1:11132-12946 GCA_002496635.1 Euryarchaeota archaeon UBA82
AGAATTTCTCCCTCTGGGATGTTAATTTCAAGATTGACGGTTTGCATGGTATAAGTGACGCTGAACGATGTTAGAGTCAAGATACCACTGCTTTCAGAAGTCAAGTCGATTGGAATGTCAACGAAACCTTGGCCCGTGTCAGGAATGCGATCGTTGAATGCCTTGACGATGAGATTCGTCGTCCCTACAGCATTGATGGTTTTTGTCCCAACCAATGCGCCGTTTTCGCTCCAACCAACGGTTGGATTCAATGGAGGGTTAAATCCAGCAGGTATCGGGTAAGGTGCTTGAATTTCAAAGCCAGGATTTGTAGGAGCATTGCTGTGCAGAGCAACTTGAATATCTTCTAGAACAGGTGTATTCGCTGAATTCGAGGTTGAGAATGAAACCTTGAGGCAGAGATATCCATAACTTGGAGTTGTGAAGGACTTGGTGAGCCCTGATTGTCCGAACGTGGTCAATCCATTGCTGCAAAGGCTTGAGGTGCTACCGCCGAGTTGCACGCTCAACGATGTACCAGATGGGACTGTAGCATTGTAATGAATGGTTGCTGCAACATAGGTTGGGAACGGGTTATTGTAATTTGAACGCACATAGAAATTCCCACTGGTGAAGTAATTCGTTGTGTATTGAACAGTGACCTGATCGAGGATAGGAGTCGCTGTTGAGGTTCCATTAAGCGTTGCTCTCCATGTGATTTTATTTCCAGAAGCAGAGAATTTCTTGGTGTCTCCAACGGATACTGATTTCCATGTCACTCCGTCATCATTTGACACGTCGATATCGATCGATGTTCCCGTAGGAATATAGCCGATTGCGCTTTGCAACTTTATTTCATCAACAGAACGACTGGAAGTTGTGGTTTTTCCAAGGATTGTTGTGCTGGTTGTTGTCGGTGTTCTTTCGTCAAAGACAGCCCCGTCGCCCCACATGTGGATTTTTCGAGCGACGCTGCTGCAGTATGAGGTGTAGTAACAAGCGAACAATATTTGCCCGCTATCATCATCTTGTGAAATTCCGTAGTGGCCACCATTTGGCATTTCTTGCACTCCCATCTTTTCGAGACTAAATCCATTCATTGTGAAATGGTGGTGTCGTGAGCCTTGCATATTGTATTCATTGAGAATGATACGAGGCAAATCAACAACGAGTCCAGAATTTTGATTTCCTGCAGTTGAAGTTGTTTTGTACATGTAATCAGCAGCAGTGCCTAATGACCATGTGGAATTGATCGAAGAAGGGCGGGAAGGGTCTACTTCCATGAGGTATCTATTGTAGGTTGGGTATGTTGAAGAGTCGTAATAACTGACGAAGAGTTTTCCAGTATCTTCGTCGAAATCAACCCCAGTAAGATATGTTGGGTAGTTGTAATTGGTGTAACTAGAGCAAGACCATTGCGTCTTTGCTGCATTAAGGGTCCACTTAGTCAAGTAGTAGTAAGAGTAAGAAACCGTCCAAACATTTCCATTTGAGTCAACAGCAGCATCGTACCAATAGAGGGAAACTTGGGAAGTACATCCTGTTGTGGAAATTGTGGCTGTACCGAGATACGCCCCGGTTGTAGCGTTGAATCTCTGAATTGATGGCGAAGTGTACATCGCAGTACTTGTGTATCGGGTTGAATGAATCTCATCATCAGATACTTTGACAACAATGCCTCTGTAATTCCAAGCTGCTGATGACGAAACAGATAGATCGGTGAATTGCTTCGAAATGCTGTTGTATCCTTGATCGCCCAGTGCAACGAATTGCCCTGTAGAATTGAGAGTGGCTGAACTTGTGCTGGAAAGGTCATTTGAACCTCTGAAGGTGAC
>DAKQ01000034.1:13314-16547 GCA_002496635.1 Euryarchaeota archaeon UBA82
TTGGTTCTCGCTCCATATGGGAATCCGTTTGGGCCTCCAGACCATTGCCCAGTTCCAACACCGCCGAAATCCTTGTTGTTGGTCATGTTGTTCCAAGTCGTCGTACTCGCTTCTCCAAGGAAATTGAATTGAGCGGATGTGACCTCAGCACCGTAAGGGAATGTGATAACTCCTGCTGAACCATTTCCCTGGCCGTTGAAGGTATGTTGGTAGGAGGTTGCCCCACCTTTGAATTGAGTCTCAGTCGTTGCTGAAGACGCCAATGGAGCCATGACGGATAGTGTGAAAATGAGAGTTAAAAAAAGAGCTTTTCGCATAATACGGACATCCCTTGGTGGAACCATTTCAATATACCATATCAACACATCGGCGACAGGGCATTTGAACAATTCTCCGCAATGGTCATGAATCCTTCCCTACATAGCCCTACAAGAGGAGAGACGATGGCTGGTTTATTTTCACGATGGTGGGCGGCTCAACATGGGCGACAATACTTGATTTTGGCAACTGCTTTTGGAGCATTAATGGTGCTGTTTTTAGCAGGCTTGAGTCAATTACTGTTCCTGCAGAATACTGATCCATTTTCAGAATATACAGGCCTTGCAATCGGTCTTGTTGTTTTATCCGGACTTGGCTTGGTCGTCATTACTCCAGAATTCCTTGTCTTCAAGGGTCATGCAAACACGCTTGAGGAAATATATGAGATCCAAAGTACTGCTGAATTAAAGCGACGACGTTCTGATGGTGACCGCTCAGCATCTGCACTCGGAGCAGGTCATGAAGAGCGTTGGAACACATTCCTTCAAGAACGAGGCCTGCGACGCTAAGGCAGGTGGAACTTTGGAAGAGACCAGTTCGGTACAACTTCTCATTCGAGAGGTTCTCCTTGCTGGCGGCATGATCGTCATCCTCATTTTTGCTCTCTATGCACATACAGGATCGATGCCACCGTTGGTTGTTGTTGAATCATCAAGCATGATTCATGCAGAAGATGGAGAGGTTGGAAGCATCGATGCAGGGGACTTGGTTCTCGTCCATGATACATCGATTGATTCTTTGGTGACATTTGCAGAAGCAACTGACAAATCCCATCGAAATTACGGATATGAATCACATGGAATGGAGGGTGATGTTGTCATTTACAAGAAAAATGGAGAATCTACAACTCCGATTATTCACCGAGCTATTCTACGAGTGATTCCAAATGAAGTCATACAAGCAAGCAACGAAAGTGAGTGTTCTAATGATGCTTCTTTCGATTCAGAATGGATTGTTAATGGAAAGGAAGGCGCTTGCATCTACACTTGGGACGTTCCTGGGACGAATGTGAGTAATGCAACATCGATTACCCTTGCATTTGATGGTGTTCAATCAGGATACTATGATTGCGATCGATTGGCACACCCTGGTGTGGAAGAATATCTCATGATCTACGAATGGGTTCCATCTCACTCGGGATTGTTAACTCTAGGAGATGCAAATCAGTGCTCAGTTGACCAAGGAGCAGCCGCAGTAAACGGTTCTTCTGGACTTCGAACAAATGATGGTTCAACACTCGGCCCTGTGCAAGAATCATGGATTGTTGGAAGAGCGGGTGGAGAGATTCCATGGCTCGGTTCAGTCAAACTGATGGTCAGTGGAAGTGGTCCTGGGTTGGAATTCGTTCCTTCTTCGTCATTACTCTACCTTTTCCTTTGTATTGGTGGGATATTACTCATGCCAATGATCATTGATCCAATAGCTCGAAAGTTGTTCATGTCTTCGCCAGAATATACTCAAGCAAAACAAGAAGAAGCGCTACTTATTGCTCTTGGAATAAGTGAAGAAGAATGATTATTCTTCACTGTCGCTTGGTTGCTTCTTCGATGACAAATGCCGTTCTGCTGAATGTATACTCAACTTTGTCATAAGAAGTAATTCTTGAGCATAATCGAGGTTTGATTGTTCGAGGTATCGCTCAACACTTGCCTTTGAACGACGAATTGTGGCAAGGCGTTGTTCGGAACTTTTTGGTCTGATTTCTTCACCGCGTTGCTCCATAAGCCATTCTTCAAGGAGTGCTTGACCCCATTCAGGTGCTCTAAATCGTGCTGAAAGTGTGATTTCAGCATGGCGATGACGAAAGCGAACACTAGAGTCTCTGGTACGAGAGGCTTGAATCGATCCAGGGTTCCATTGGTCGAACGGTATGTGGAGATGGTTTTTGCACTGCATGTGACCGGTTTGATCGATTGTTCCATCAATAATGAGTGCACCTCGCTGCAATCGAACAAAGGCTTGGACAATATCGTCTTCAATTAGCCATTCAGCAATCTGAATGGCTTGCTGACCCCACTTGTCATTGGTCCATGTTTCAATGGCGCTACGGTGGAGCATACCCCTACCTCAAGTCTCCCATTGATGAACCTTCACATTGAAGGGAAGGTGCATTGATTGAAATGGAGGCAAGGGTTGGCACAAACAATGGCAGCGTCATGGGGTGCAGTTAATTTTGACTGGCGCGTTATTCCATTCCTCATTTTTGCTTGGTATCTTCTCCTGAAAAAATGGGAACGTGATGGTAAACTAGACGAATGGAATGCAACCCGTGTGTTTGGTTTTGTCCTCATGGTTCGAACCAAACGGGGTCTTAATTTACTTGAGAAGGTAGCTAAACCGAGAAAGTTTTGGCGCTTCTATGGAGAGGTTTCCCTTTGGGTGTGCAATCTTGCAATGATCGGTGTGGCACTTCTTGTCATTTTTGCTTTCATCACTTCCATCTTTAACCCAGTCGACACACCGCCTCCATCGGCAAGTGAACTTGTGGCCATACCCGGATTAAATCCAATGATTCCACTTTGGTGGGGATTGATTGGTTTCATTGTTGCACTTGTAATCCACGAATTTGGACACGGTCTACTCGCACGCGGCCATGGAATGAGAATCCGTTCCTTTGGCCTACTTCAACTCGGGCCACTCCCACTTGGAGCCTTTGCAGAACCACAGGCTGAAGAATTGTTCAAAGCTCCTCGAAAAGAACGACAACGTATGTTTGCAGCAGGGCCAGCAACCAACCTGTTTGCTGCATTTGCAATTCTCCTTCTTCTTGGTGGATTGGCGGCTCAATTTTCAACCAACGATCAAACAATCCACGTTCGCGGGATTGTCAAAGACCAACCAGCAGACAATGCAGGAATGGAGCCATGGGATGTAATTGCCACGATCAATGGAACTGAAGTCGTTGGTCTTGATGG
>DAKQ01000133.1:0-1117 GCA_002496635.1 Euryarchaeota archaeon UBA82
ACGAACTTGACCACGATGTGCTGCGACATGAGTAATGTACATCTCATCAATATCATCGATTTCACCTTCATATCGATGGCGAGCGTTTTCCATTCCAGATCGAATCAGTTGAATGAATGCTAATGATGCTTTTACTGGGAAACGACCTGGCCCCATCTTTCCTTTTCTGTGTCCTGCCATGGTGTTTCCACCCTTGCCCTTTCGAGATCTTCGAACGTATGGAATAGCACGTGCTTGACGACGAATGTGGTGCTCACTTCTTCTCTTGTACTTGTCAGGATTTTCAGAATCCTCAATCCATCCATCTGCCTTGATTACCTGTTCAAGATAATCTATTGCAGAACCGGCAGTCATGCCTCTAATGAATCTGCAAATTTGATAGCAATGCTTGTGGTGGATGTCTAGATTAACAGCTCGAGCAGTAGTTAGACTATGGTAGCCATCAGTTCCACTCAATAACTGAGTGTATCCGCTTCGCGGCTTATTGGTGTCTCTTGATGCCATCTTCTTCACCTCACTTTAGAGCCACATGCTTCGACGAACGTGTCGCTCCTACACCAGGACCAGTGTGCGTTACTGAACGACGAGTGGGTGCAAATTCACCCAACGCATGTCCAAGCATCTGCTCTCTTAACTCAATCTCTACAAACTTTTGACCATTGTGAATGGCCACAGTCTTTCCAATCATCTTCGGTAGCACATACATGCTACGGCAATGAGTTCTAACTACGCCTTCTGACTTTACAACACGGTCGTAAAGGTGACGTTGTGCTCTAGGAAGTCCCTTGTCTAGAGTTCTCCTAACCCTTGAAGGAACCAATGAAGCTACAGAAACTTCATCCGGATTTTCTTCAGAAGCAACAAGTGGAAGAGTCTTGAGTTGTTCGATTGTATATCCTCGATAAAGGAACTCTCGCTCACGACGACCTGCAAGTTTCGAACGTCGCTTTCTAGCCTGACGGCGAGCGATCTTAGGCGTTCGGAACATCTTCTTCTTACGACGTGCCATTCATCATGCCTCCTTTGACTTTGATCTTCCACGGCCAGTTCTTCGCGGAGCAATATGCCCAACCTTCTGTCCAGGAGGGGCATGACGTGAAACGGAATTGGGACCATG
>DAKQ01000133.1:1462-2594 GCA_002496635.1 Euryarchaeota archaeon UBA82
AGGGTGGTCAACTGGATTCATTGCCACTCCAGATACGGAAGGATAGAGTTTACCACGTGCCTTGGCCCGATAATGTGCAGAACCTGCCTTCATCATTGGCTTGTCAGTTCTTCCATGGCCGCCAAGTACTCCAATTGTAGCTCTGCAACTAGAATTGAGTTCTTTGAGACGACCTGAAGGGAGTCTGATACGTACTGAATCACCCATATTGGATTCTACAACTGCAGAATTTCCACCACTACGTGCAAACTTACCACCATCTCCTGGGCGAGACTCCACGTTGTTCACAGGAGTTCCTTCTGGAATCTGGGAAAGAGTAGTAATATTTCCAGGGCGAAGAGAAACATTGTTTCCAATCGCAATCTTTTGACCTACACCCATTCCTTCAGTAGCTACAATGAAGAATTCTTGACCATCATCGAAACGGACGCGGGCGAGAGGTGCAGTGTGAACAGGACTGTGGACCAATTCTGAAACAGTGGCGACCTCTCCGTCAACACGTGGGACCTTGGATTTACCAGGGAACCTATGGCTACGGACGCGATTCTTAGGGGATGATCCCCTGCGTTGTGCACGAATTCTCTTACCCATTTCTTACACCACCATTAGAATGCGCCGAGTTTCAGCGCAGCCTCCTCTGCATCATATCCTTCTGCTAATTTTACACTAGCATGCTTACCCGTTTTCATGATTCGAGTGTTGACTTTACTTACCTTAACTTCAAGCAATTCCTCTACTGCAGCCTTTATGTCTGCCTTAGTGGCTCTTCGACGAACAACAAATTCGATTCGGTTGTTGTTCTCTTTGTAATATCCTTCAGGATCAGCAACTCTACGAGCATTGAGAGATTTCTCAGTAATCCAAGGTGCTAGAATGATGTCGTAAGGATTTACCATTTTCTCACCTCATCTCCTCTACGGCTTCCTTCGTGAAAACAGTCAATCGGCCCACGTCTCCTCCAGGAGCAAGATGTTCTGCGGAGAGATTCTTGGCAACTACTACGTCTACACCAGGAACATTTCTAGCAGCCTTTCCAATGGTAGAATTATCAGAAACAACCAACAAAACGCTCTTTGGAGTCTTTCGACGACGTCCTCGCATCTTTCCTCGACCTGCACGAACACTTCGTCCG
>DAKQ01000143.1 GCA_002496635.1 Euryarchaeota archaeon UBA82
TACAACGACTCCAAACAGAATGGATAAATCCATATTCAGTTACAATTGGACGATATGATGAAAATAGAAAGGGCATGTATACTCAAGAGTTGTTTGCAGGAGAGCGAACGATTCACGTTGGTCTTGACATTGGTGCTCCTGCTCAAACACCAATTTACGCCTTCGAAGATGGATTGATACATTCCTTTGCAGACAATGACCAAGATGGATCGTATGGGCCAACAATCATCACAGAACATTCTCTCCAAATCGATGGGAAACCGACTACATTGTGGGTGCTCCATGGCCATCTTTCTCGAGAATCATTACAGGAATTGAATGCGGGTGAACAAATTGTAAAAGGCCAAGAGATTGGTAAGATGGGGACTGTGGAAGAGAATGGCGGATGGCCTCCACACGTACATATCCAACTTAGTCTAGTCGAGCCTCAACAAGCAGACTTACCTGGTGTTGTAACACCTGAAGACAGAACTCAAGCATTGCTTGATTATCCTGATCCAAGAAACATCTTGGGAATGTTATACTAAGTCTTAATCTGCAAGATGACCTTTCAGTGCTGTAATCGGAGCGATAGCAGCAGGGTCCTTTCCGTGAATCAATGCTAATGCAATGGTCATCCAGTCCATGACGATGCAGTGATGAAGCATTGCTTCGAGCAAAGAAGTCCCCTCGCCATGAACTCTCCATGCATAATCCGTTGGCGTATGTTCAATCATCCAATCGATTCGTTTACGGACGTGATTTGACATTCCATCCCAGGTGATGAAAAGAACTGCTTGTTCTTTTCGTGAAGGGTCTCCGTCCTCTCCTATACCGCCCCACGCCACAATTTCATTATGATTCATTTCGGGTACGGCTCCAATGCGAGCAAAACGTCCTGAATTTTCATTCATTTGATTCTTGAACCGATTGAGGACTGGTTGTAATTCCTGAGGGCCGAGTAGTGCAAGTGGCTGTGTGGCGAGTACTTGTGCCAATTCGAGTATGTCTCTTCCCTCATCCTTACGGAAATCATTTGATTCAGATGCATAATGAAGACGAACCATCATTGCTTCATATTCATCTGTAGTTTGACGGGGTATGATGTCTAAGTGCTGAAGGCAAGAGAGTTGGCGAGAAAATAAATGGCCGAATGCAGTACGAGGCGGCTGTCCTCCGATCGAGGGAATTAAGTGACAATTCTCGTAAAGTTCACACAACCCAGCTAGCATCCCTCCAGTCGCAATAACAATGACAGTTGCCCCCAATTTCAATGCTGTTTCTGTAGCAATCCATGTCTCTTCTGTATTACCACTGTGGGATGTTGCAAGAACCAACCATGAAGGGTTCCACCATGAAGGGACGGTGTAATCTCTGTGAGTAATTATCGGAGTGTTTCCGTCTCGATTTGAAAGTGTTGAAAGAAAATCTCCGCCCGCTGCTGAGCCACCCATTCCCAGGCATAGTACGCCATCCCACGATTGGTTTTGTAGTTCAGAAAGCCAAGGAAGGTGTTCGAGATTCACTGCGGCCATACCGTTTTCAAAATCGGTAAAGAAGGCCTGTGTGAATCCAGTCATCCCCTGAGAATCAAGGGCCTTGAGCAGACTCTCTATGTCAACAGAATCTTCGTCCATGCATCTTTGAAAGGCTAACCCTTCATAGGAACTCCTATCAAATCGAATGGTCAAGTGCCATATCGTGAAGGGCAATGAATTCTCCTTCGACATTTGCTAATCGTAATGTTGATGCTCCATCGTAATCCCATGGAAGACGAACGGATGTCATTTTCCAACTTTCGGGGTTGAGGAATTCTGCAACTGAATCATCTTTGTTCAATACATCTACTGTGAGATGATTTTTCATTTGGGCTATGACGAGTACATTCTCGAGATCTCTCCAAGTAGCTCCTGTTCGTTCCTGCCATGCGATTCGTTCCATAATGGCGCCATCTTTTGACCATGAACTCGGTCTCCATAGATCGCCTTTCCATCGGACAACATCGCCTAGATCATATCCTGGCTTTCGATAAAGAAGCGTTAACCGCGTGACATCGACACCATCTTTACGTCCAACGGTTGTATTTGTTTCTCCAACTTGTCCACCCCAGTTTTCTGTCAAATGGCGACCCCATGCTCGGGCAAGACCTTTCGATCCCATGACGACATCGTAACCGCCTGTTACGGAACCTTCACTGGTAATGAAGAACATAGGGTCATCACTCAAGTTTTCAATGACTGTATCCAAACTTGCTCGTAATATGTTTAATTCATCTTCTTCGAGCCGTCTTCCAGTTGAGCGTAATTGTACGGTTGCTTCAAAATAATTACCGGCTCGTCGAGTGCAAGTCAAACAAACTCCATTCGACATTCTTGCACGCATTGTAAATTCATCTTGATAGAGAAGATCATCAACTACGCCCTCTATTTGGAGATGAAGAAGTGTGTGTCGATCTGAGACTGTCTGAGGCTGACAAGCGAGGCCAATTTCTTCAGCACGTTCGTGAAATGCAACGTTTCGTTGAATAAGTTCGTCCCACAATTTTTCTTCAGGTACCTCGACCCAACGACCATGCATATCGATGAGCCCACATCGGGCGCATCGAGTGAAATTCGTGTTTTCTGGAACTTCTGCGATACGAGTACGTGCTCTTGTGCATGGTTCGCACATCCTTTCAGCAAAAAGAGGCGGATCACTGCCGCATACGAGGCAAAAATCTCCTCCAAGCCCCTTTGTCACGACATCACCTCATTCTTCGCTTTCAGCATGAATTTGCTCAATAGCATGAAGTCGTTGTTCCAAATCTTTACTTCTCGCAAAGACAGTCCAAGTCCATATTCCGATAGCAAACAGCATCCCAATATATGCAACTGCAAGATAGGTCATTCCTTCTGCCATTGTTCTCACGCCTTATCCATTGACTTTTGAATCCTTTCAAGCCGTTGTTCGAGAGATGTTATTCTCATACTCATCAGGATATGTCCGATGATGAAAATTGTAAACGATATTGCGCCAATGAATAGGATGACTGCCATTTCTCCAGCAAGACTTCCTCCATCACCTCCGCCAACGACTGGCCCCGGGTGTCGTATTTGCCACAAACGTGTTGCCACATATGTGATGGGAACGAGGACAAATCCATACAATCCAAATGTGGAAAATGTGTCTCTTGTTTCAACCCCATCGGGTTGTGATTGACGTCCAAGGACTAAGAAGAGTGCAAGAAATGTAAGCAATCCAAACGTGTTGAGTCGAACGTCCGTCCAATCCCATGGGACACCCCATTCTGCAGCACCCCAAACCATACCGCTCCAAACCGTCATGAGGCCAGTTGCTAAGCCTGCTTCTGCTCCTGCCACATGCATCCTCCATCCTAGGTTAGAACGCTTGAAGAACCACATTGCTGAGCCAACAAAAAGGAATCCAAAAGCAATGAACGCTGCCCAAGCGGCTGGAACATGCCAATAGAATATCCGTTGAGCATCAGGAGATTCAAAAGCATTGATGGAAACACTTGGGGCTTTGAGTAGCGCAAGGCCTAAGGTCAATCCAATACCTAAAAATCCGAGAAGAAGAATTCCTTCAGCCCCTCTCTTGCTCATGGTTCTTCCAACCGTTGACTCGCTTTGAAACATTGCATCTTAGATGAGATTAGAATCAGTAATCCATTGCACTAGGAGTGCAAATGGGAGAATGAGAATTGGCGTTAAAATCCGCGTAAAAGCGGCTCTTGGCCGGGCCAAACGTGCCGATGTGAGATCAAACATGCGGACCAGAAACATCGTAGATGTTGTCAGGAAACTTCCGATGAGTGGTAGTTCCCATGAGATTGTCAAATCCATTGCAAGTATGGTGAGCAAAGTGAGTGCAAAACCGAGAACAGCTCCGTGAATGTAGGATGAGGGAATACCTTGCTTGTGTGCTCTCCACCAGGCTAATGATCGATGTTCATGCAGCAATTGAATCATGCTATCCCCCACCAATCCTGCTGCAAAGGCAGAACTCAAAATGAGCCCAGAACGTTGGATTGTTCCTGTATCGAGTTTGGTGGGTTCGACCAATGCGAGAAGTATTCCTAATGTCAAAAATCCAGCGACACCATTGTAGGCCAGTGTTGACATTGTTCGATTATTGGTTACAATACCAGTTCGAAGTGCAATCGATGTTTTTGCTGGAATCAAGCGAGTGTTCTCTCGAGTGATTGCAGGAGAGAAGCCTTGGCCAATCTCAACCAAACCATCGTTATTGTATTGATGAGTTGCACATTCTTCGAATTCCTTGTTGTGGCTGGCAATAAGAAGAGCATGCCCCTTCCCTCTGAGATAGTGGATGTCTTCGATTAGGCTCGTTCGAGAGGCTTGGTCCAATCCAGAGCCTGGCTCATCTAAGAAAATAAGACGTGGATCGGATGAGGTAAATCCAGGAATAATTCCCGCAAGCATTGCTACCTTTCTGCGTTGACCTCCGGATAATTGTGCAATTAAGTCATGTTTCCTATGTTTGAGGTTATATCGTTCAAGCATCGAATCCATTTCTATTCTTGAGCCAGCTAAATCCATTGCAGTAAGGAGGCGTTCTTCCATGCGTTGGCTCCCCATACATCCATCTGCTTGTAGGGTCAGACCAAACGGATGTTGAGGTTTACCTGCTTTTCCTGATTTATCGATCAACAGTTCTCCGTGATGATATACTGAACCCGATTCAAGAGGTATGAGACCTGTTGCTGTTTCGATAATGGTTGACTTTCCTTCTCCATTTGTTCCATTGAATAAAATCACTTGGCCGCTAGAAACTTGAAGGTTAAATTTTGATAAAACGGTTCTCATTCCTCTGCGAACAGTTACGTTGTTCATGCTAAGCAACGTATCCGTCATGGTTTGTCCAAGCATCGCCTATGAATGAATGCTACGACAGGACAACAGCCATTAGAAACAAACTGTTGGACGTTCTATGGGGCTCCTTTTACTGGAAACATTCGGCCTCATTGAATGGGTTTTGTTGATTGTATGGATGTTTGCAATCTGCGCTCCAATCATCTATTCCCTGAGGAATAAAACTCCAATTGCTTTGGGAATTTCTGTCGCCTTACTTCTTGGATATATTGTTCAGTACTCCTGGGTTGTAATGAGGAACTACCAAATCGACGTTAATTTCGTCTGGGCGGATTTCATGCTTATTCCAACTCGAATCGATTCACCTACTTGGCTGCACACACTCGCTAGTGCTGGCTTTTTGCATAGTCAAAGTGACGTTACGCATGTCCTTGGGAATGTTTTGGTGATTGCTCTTGTTGGAATTCCACTTGAACAGCGGCTCGGAACGAATCGCTTCATTGCTGTTTACATCCTGGGATTATTGGGGGGTTCAATCGCATGGGTCTTGTTCAATATTGACTCTTCTACACCGTCTTGGGGGGCTTCAGGGGCAGCCTTTGGCTTGCTCGGCGCATATCTTTCAGGATGGCCGAGAGATGAGATTCCATTCCCACTTATTCTGATACGTCCATGGCCTGTGACGATCATTGCTCTCTTCTACTTTGGATTTGAACTCGTTCGAGCATTCTCGACTGTTGGACTCGGCACCTACTCAACAGTTGCTCATATGGCTCACATTGGAGGGTTCGTATTGGCTTACGCTGCTGTACCGTTCATTGCCAAAGGAGGGCCATATCCCCTTGGTGTCGTCGATGGAGGGCCGAAAGGATTTGGTAACGCTCGTGCTAGGCTCGATCGGATAAAAGCCAACATGGTGGATCTTTCAACAATAGATGATCCGTGGACTGAACTCGGGTTTGATTTACCCAAGAAATTGAAAGAACCATTTCGAAAACTTAGAGAGGCATCTGATGAAGCAGAAACACGGCTTGCTTGGATGGAGCACATCGCAGATGCAGGAAGTTGCCCAGTATGTTCTTCCCAACTTGGAATGGTCGAGCGAAAAGATGGCCCTCAACTCCAGTGTTCCACACAACCATCACACCTTTCCTGGCCTCAAAATTAATTAAGAAATAACGCAATAGATTGAACGTTACAACGATAGCATCAAAATAGACGAGGTGTTGGTCTATGTTGGCCATTATGTCGAATCTACGATATCAACAGTCTCGAACACCGGCTTTTTTGCTGGTATTTCTTCTGCTATTGGTTCCCTGCACTGCGTTTGTCAGTTCTCAAGAAAGTGCGGAACCTCCTGTAGAGGTGACGCATATGCCTGCAATTCTTGTCGATGGCTTGCCTCCACTCATGTGTGGCGATGACATTTGCGAGCGCCCTCTTCGAGAATATGACAGAGATGGACGTCCTGCAGCGCAAGAATACGGATGGTGGAATTCTTACGGACCCGATTTGGATTGGAATGGAATGGATGATCGCCTACAGCGTGTTATCGACGGAATGGATTCCATATCTCCGACTGCTATCATTGGATCTGATGGGAAAAAGACAGTAGCAATTGTTGTAGATTATGCCTGGCATCCAACAGATACCGAAATCATTCAACTCAAAAATGTGCTAAACCAACACGGATGGATTGGTGAAGACCAAGGCGCTTGGTTTTCAGAACTCCGCAGCATTGATTCTCTCGTAGTAGACAAGGTTCCAGTATCAGCTTTAATGGATATTTATTTCCTTGATGGAGTTGTTGTTATTGAAATGCAAAATGTCATGGCTCCTTCAAATGATATTGCAGCTCGCGCCTCTAAGGCAAGAGATTCAGAGTTCTATGGAAATTATATTTCTGAACAAGGTTTGACTGGAGCAGGGGTTGTCATCGCAGTTCTCGATACGGGCGTGGACAATGAACACCGTTCTTTGAACGATTTCGATGATCAAAATGATGATCCAGATCCAGATCCTAATTCCTATAGCGATCAAAAATGGTTTGGAGGATTTGATGCTACAAGCCCAAATCCAAACCAAGACGGTTCAGTTGATCCTGATGATGGTAATGGCCACGGCACCCACGTCGCAGGATCTGCTCTGGGAACTGGAAGTTCCACAGCTGTGCATAGAGGTACCGCACCAGGAGCAGGGCTTGTTGATATCAAGGTTCTTTCAGATGGTGGTGGGACGAACTCACAAGCAAGTTTGGCTGGTCTTCAATGGATGATTGATAATCAAGATACAGACTGGGGTATCGATAATGATTATCGTGGAATTCAAATTGGTTCGATGTCATTTGGTTCAATAAGTTCTCCCCTAAATACAGGGGATCAAGGAGACAACGGTACTGGGGCAGAAGCGAATTTGGTCAATACCGCAACTGAAAACGGTATTATTTGTGTAGTTGCTATCGGTAACGACGGAAGTAATCGTGTTCCTTCTCCGGCAAGTGCAGATGGTGCCATTACCGTTGGTTCTGTTACCGATAAAAATACAGTAGATCGTGAGGATGACGAGTGGGATGATTATTCAAATTGGGGGCCTCGATTATCCGATCAGGATGATGATGATTGGGACGAACTTAAGCCAGACATAACCTCTTATGGGACAAATATCTATTCAGCTACAGCAGCAACAGCGCCTCTAATTCCAGGACAAGTTGCAAGTGCAGACAATGATTATGATCAAAAAACAGGAACGAGTATGGCAACTCCTATCGCATCCGGTGTTATTGCTCTCATGCTAGAGGCAGATTCTTCTCTTTCCCCTCAAGATGTTAAGGACAATTTGAGGAATTCATCAGAGCTACGTGGTAATCCATCTGAACCAGATGTTAGCGATCGATGGAATGAAAAGTATGGATTCGGAATTATCGATGCAAATTGCGCAGTATCTTTGATTATGGAAATTGTTTGTGGGACAGGTACTGTCATCAGGGCTCCAACAAGTGATGTTAACGTAAGTTTCCCCGTAAACGGAACGTGGCTCCTTAGTGGTGATACCACGCGGATTTCTGGAAATGTTAATACAACCGAGGTTGATTACAATAAGGTGGAAATTTATTTGGAGCAACATTGGCAAAATAGCAACAACAAACCTCCAGTGATGCTAATGAACTGGACAGAAGCGAGAGGTCCAATGGAAAACTGGTATCTTGATGTGCTTGTTGAAGATTCTTGGGTTCAATCCGATGATAAGTATGTTTTAGTTTACGCTAAAGCATATGATGCTGATGATAATGCCTCAAATCCTGCGATTCGTTCATTCGAAGTTTCTCGGATGGGAGTTTCAATCCAAAATCCAACTTTACGAGAGGTTCTTGATGGCTCTGTACAAGTCATAGGTCAAGTCGAAGGTGTTGAGCACGACCGTATTGAATACAGAATTGATGGAGATGAATGGAAACTTGGCACCAATTTGAACAATCTAAGTGGCGCTGGCCAAGATGGTTTAGATGAATGGGAGTTTACATGGGATACAACTGAGGTTGATGATGGTGCAAGAGAATTATCTGTTAGAATGGTTAACAAATCAGGCCTTGCATCGCCCCTAGCAATCAGGACGGTTAACATCGATAATATCGCTCCAGCACCAGCATTAAGATTCAATGGTGATCTTGAAATCTTCGATCAACAACTACCTGCCGAAACAGTTTACTCAGGAAGTTTGCTCGAACTGAAATTTAAGGTATTTAATGGTGGTGACAAAGATGCGAATGATATCTTTGTCCGGCTCAATGCCCCTGGAGAAATTTCTGAAATTTATCCCTCACAGGGGCTCATTCCCTTGCTCAAAAAAGGGCAATCAGTAGAAGTCACCCTTTGGTGGCTAGCAACTGTTGCAGGCACTCACAACGTTTCGATCGAACTGGATCCAAATAACGTTCAAGGAGACCTCAATTTGGAAGATAATATCCACTCGTTTACCTATGAAATTCTTGAGCGACCATCTGAACCTGTATTGAGATTTTTACCAGGTTCGACAACCACGCTCCCAAATATTCCAATTGTGAATGAACCGTACACAATCCGAGTACGCATCGACAACCTAGGTTTAGATGATGCTATTTCTTTGAAGGTTAATTTAGAACGAATGAATCTAGAATACGGCGGATTCGAACCCATTGACGAAGAATCAATAGTCGTCATTCCCGGTGCCACCACGACGTCCGGTGATGCAGTTGTATCTTTCACAGATATACATCCTGAGAAAGGAGGAGTTCTCTATCGTGCAGTATTGTCAGGTGATGGCGTTGACCCAGATCACGATACCGTAAGATTCACTGTAGCTGTTAGTGATCTCCTATCCGGCGGAACGAATCCGCTCGAATTATCCGCCGATGAATCTCCAGTAGCATTTGCTGGAATTGGTAAATCATCACTCGTGTTCACAGAAATAAATGGAGAACTGCATGTCCGCTCTCTCAGTAGTGATTTGAGTTTACTTACCGATACATTAGTCGATGATAATTGGGCAGGTGAGTTGACGGTGTTTGAACGTAGTGACGGACTTGTGCAAGCTGCTTGGACAAGTAGAACGGAAAATCAAATTGGATCATCTCTCATCGATGTTGCAATGTCCTCATTCTCAGAAACAGGTCAGATGCTTCCAGTGCACCATCACCTCACTCCACTGAAAATATCCGAGGGGCAATACTGGGGGTTAGACATAACTGAAGAAGATGGACTTTACGTGTTATCTGGTTATTATCGCAATATTTCTACAGGCGGTTCATGGAGTGATACCACATCGATTTTTAGCATTCAAACTTCGAGTCCAGATCTCAGAGAGAATTGGTCTTCCCCAGTTAATCATCTCGTTAATCTTGACATACATCCCGATGATGGAGATTCTCTCAGTACATCGCTTATCGATGGAGAATTGCATTTGCTATACCAGGAACTGAGAGATGACATTTCCGGAGAGGAACGTGTTGGTCTGATGTATGCAAGAGGAGATCCTACGGCCGAAGACTGGTCCTATCAGTTGTCTGTAGGCGATTACGCATCATCTCCTCATTTGGGCGTCCTTGAAGTTGATGGCGAGGATATGATTTTCGCAGCTTGGATTGAGGGCGAAGGCAGATCAACTCAAATCGCACACACTGCGACAAAGGGGAATTGGGTTGAAGAAATCCACATGGTTCCTGCACCTGGTTCAACAAGGATTGAATTCTCTCAGCATTCAGATTCTATTGACCTAATCTATGATGAGATTACAGTGTATGGAACTTCAGTTCGATATGGTCTTTTCACAGATGATGGTGTAAATCCAGTCTTTGCTCTTGGAAACGTAATTGGAAACAATGGCGATCTTATTGGATATTCAACCAATCAAAAGGATGGAGTTTTGTTTACCATATCAGAGACTGGCCGTATCACGATGCAAAAATTTGCACTTAATGAGGAACAAGAATCCTCAGTTCCGAAATCTTTCTTTGAACAGTTAATCGAACCTTTGCCTGGCTCTGAATCTACGAAGAAACTCATATTCTTTGGAATACTTGGAGCAATTTCTCTGATTTTCATAATGGTAATGGCCACCTTACGGCGCTCAAACAAAGAAGAGGATGAGATTCTTGAAGAAGAAGATGCTGATGTAGCAATAATGGTTACTGTAGAAGAAGACGACACGGATTCTGAAGAAGAACTCGTTGCAACGCTCTCTCCTTCCTCTCCTGAATTTGAAATGGAAGAACCCACACTTCTTGATACACTCGAAGCAAAGAACGCTTCTGGAGAAGGCAGTGCACGTCTTAACAGAAGAATCCAAAGGAAGCAAGAGCGTGAAATTGCTGAGATTATTTCAAAAACTCCACCTCTTCCATTACCTGGTCAACTCAATCCACTCCTGTTACCAACCGTTCCACTTGATGGAGAGCCTGTATTGCCCGCACTCCCTCCTTTACCTGAACTTCCACCGTTACGAAGGCAAGCAACTTGCCCATCCTGCAAAGCGAATTTCGTTGTTACTGATATGATGCGTTCTCAAATTGAATGTCCAATCTGCTCTGAAAAGTTCAATCTTTAGGTGATTTTTTTGTGCGGTATTTTTGGCTATATTGGAGATAAGAATGCTTCACAGGTTCTTGTTCAGGGCCTACTTAGACTCGAGTATAGAGGTTATGATTCAAGTGGAATTGTTGTACGGAACGGCTCTCTTCAATCGTTCAAAGATGTCGGTAAAATCTCTGATCTAACTTCATCTCTGCCCAAAATGGAAGGCACAATTGGGATATCTCACACTCGTTGGGCAACACATGGTGGCGTGACAAAAGAGAATGCTCACCCGCATATCAGTGAGGATGGTGAAGTTGCCATCGTTCACAATGGAATTCTGCAAAATTCGGCTCAATTGCGTAAACGACTAGCACGTAAAGGAATAACACTCTCATCGGAAACTGATTCAGAGGTATTTTGCCATTTCATCTCAATGGAACTCCAAAAAGGAAAGACTCCTATGAAAGCACTTGCATCTGTCCTCCGTATTGTTCGAGGGACTTGGGGGCTATGTGTACTTTTCAAAGAGTATGATATGATCTTGTGCGCACGTAATGGTTCACCTCTGATTATTGGCCGTTCTTCAGACGAACTATTCATCTCAAGTGACCCTCATGCCATCCGGGAGCACACAAGCGAAATGTTTGCTCTGGATGATGGACAAATCGCTCGACTTGATCGTGATGGTTTCGAAATAATGCTTCCTGAAGGAACACCTGTCGAGTCAAGTCCTCTTGATATTGATGAAGAATGGGGTGTTAGTGAATTGGGGGATTATCCTCATTTCATGCTGAAAGAAATTCATGAACAATCTCAATCTTTGCAGCACTGTATCAGTGGAAGATTACGCCATTCATCAGGTTCTGCTAATCTTGGCGGACTCGAGATTACTCCGCAAGCGCTTGCAGCAATTCCTCACGTTCGGCTAATCGGCTGTGGAACGGCGTTACACGCTGCTCAAATTGGCCAATTGCTGATTGAGAAGTGGGCGCGTATACCGGCTGTATCCCATGTTGCAAGTGAGTTTAACATGAATGATCCAGTAATCAATTCAAAAGCAATGCATTTTGCTATATCTCAATCGGGAGAAACGGCGGATACACTTTCCGCTGTTAAAGAAATCCAACGTAAGGGCGCAGATGTTTACGGCGTCATCAATGTTGTTGGTTCAACCATTGCTCGGCAATGTGGTAGAGGAGTGTATATTCATTCAGGGCCAGAGCAATCCGTTGCATCGACAAAGGCGTTTACAAACATGGTTGGTGCACTTTCTCTTTTTGCACTTAAACTTGGCCGTGGGCGTTCTCTGAATATTTCAGAAGGTAAAAGAATTACAAAAGGTTTGAAAGAATTACCAAAGAAAATAGAAACTTATCTTGCTCATCAAGGACCAATTGCTGAGGCAGTTGATGCAATCATTGGGGCAAAGAATGTTCTTTTCCTAGGCCGTGGAGTTTCTTCTCCAGTTGCTTCAGAAGGGGCATTAAAATTGATGGAGATCGCCTATATCCCCTGTCTTGCTTATCCTGCAGGAGAAATGAAACACGGGCCTATCGCTTTGATTGAAGAGGGTTCACCAGTTGTTGTCATCGCTCCAAACGATGGAGTTCAAGACCGAACTCTTAATGCAATTCACGAATGCAAAGCACGGGGTGCTCGCATTATTTTGATTCATGAAGAAGGAGATTCAATATCTGAAATAGGGGATGTAAATATCTCAGTACCTAAGACACATCCTATGCTTTCTCCACTAATTACCGTTCTTCCACTACAACTCATTGCCTATCAAACTGCGCTCAAGCTAGGACTTGATGTCGATCGACCCCGTAATTTGGCAAAGTCAGTAACTGTTGAGTAATCAAAGAACAGTAAATCGCTGTTCACTTTCTTTCCAATCAAATGGCTTGTATCCCAAAGCGTGCCTTGTATGTCGCATCTTAACAATTCCAAGTTTACGCTTGACATCATCGTCTTTTCGATCCATGACAAGGTGAATGACACCGTCTGAGAGATAATCTTCAACCCCATATTCTCCAAATTGCTTGTGATCTTCACCTGTCATCTCACAGATGAAGAATGATGTCAATTCGAGTCTACGAACTGCCTCAAAGAGTCTGAAAATTTCATCACGAGGATTTTCCATCTTCGTCAAGGTAAAGAATGCTCCGAGTGAATCGAACACAAGAAGTTCAAATCCAATGGACTTACGATAATTGGTAAGTTGTTTGATAAGTTGACCCATCCAATCAACACGATTACTCATTCCTTGTTCATCTAATTGAACACGAAGATCTGACAAATCGATAATTGCGATTCGGTTACGAACACGTGGGTCGTCTACGTTCATGCCCATGTTTGACATGTGAGCACGAAGCGAGTCTTTTCCTTGTTCCAGAGTTACGTAGATACCACTTGTCTCACCGTAGAGAACTGCATTGTACAAGACAGAGAATGTTACGCTGGATTTCATGGCTCCAGAGGCACCTGCAACGATGCATATGTGCCCTTTTGGAATTCCTCCTTGCATGTTTTCATCCAATCCTTCAATGTGAGTTGGTATTCGATTCATGGTGTCCATTGTTGCGCCCCGTCTAAAGCAAACCAATCAGCCCTTTGAAACTCACGCTCCAAACGTTTGCAAAATGTGATGAAGGTATTCCTCTTAGATGGGCCATGCGCATTCTGCTCGCATCGGCATCAACTCGTCGAGGTCTTATCCTTCAGGAGCGATTTTCAGATGTTGTGCAAAAACCACTG
>DAKQ01000104.1 GCA_002496635.1 Euryarchaeota archaeon UBA82
CCAAGTTGATCCGTCCATGTTACTCGTACTGTACGGTCTCCAATGAACTCAGCATGAACATTGGAAGGTTCTTTTTCCCACGTCGAATAGGCGTCTTCTTGCACTGTAGAGCATGATCCTGAGGATGTGTTGGCGTCAAACAATCCAATCTCATCCACAAGAACGATGCAATATGTTGCAGATCCTAGTGATCCTACAGGTAAATCTCTCGGGTATTCGTACTTGATGTTCCGGTCTTCAATACTCACGCCAGTCTCATTTACATTTTCTGGGATGCTTGCAACGAGGCTAGGCCCAACTTCGAAAATCGATGAAAAGCCTTGACCTGCTACGTAGATTTCGTAGCGTTCATTATCCTCGATTGTTGAACCGCTCCAAGAGAGTGTTGTGGTTCCTGTACCATCAACATTTCCTACAAAGTTTGCATTGAAATCGGTGATGTGAGCAGGAGGTAAGTTATCCTCAAGAACAGGAGATGTTAGCGCATTACCAGAAAGGAAGCGAAGATCAATCTTGTCTTCGCCAGTATCTGTACCATTTGGAATGAAGTACGTTATTGCGTAGTAGGATTCACGGTTTGTATTGCTCGGAATGATATTGACATATTCGGAGAGATCTGAGCTGAGATTTGCAAGCAATTCAACTGGATAGTTTGTAGGAAGGCCTTGGTAAACTGCTCCCCCATTATCTCTTCCAATTTCTCCATCAGAACGCCAAACTAGAATGCGAGTATCTGGCATTGCAGGTTCCGAATTCGGTAAGTCATGATAGTTGTACCAGGTTAGTGTTGTTTCACTATCGGCCAAAGAATATTCAGCTTGGAAGAAAATTGGAGTCTCTACAGGGGATGTTACCTCATGAATCCCTTCATACAATGATGAAGCGTTAAGGTCTAATTCAGAAGAAGAATATGCCTGTTCGCTTTCTGTCCATGAAGTCGTAATTGCGTAGAAATAGGTGTCATTGACGCCGGCTCCTACGAGATATGATGCTGAATGGCCTGGATGTGTTCCGTTTGTACCGCCAAGACATTGGTATGCTTGGATGTAGACATTGCTTTCACACGCCGCTATGTTTGCGAAGGGTGTTGCTGCATTGATTGTTGCTGGAGTGATCATTTCTGAGTGACGATATACTGTGTACGTCGCATCATGGAGGTTTGCTACGTAGCCCACGTCAAAAGTGTCGATATTCCTCCACGTGATTGTTGTCGTTTCTGAGACAGGATCGAATGATGCAGCAATATCCTGGGCTTGTAATTTTGAAGCATCCCCGATGTCAGCAGCCGCTGATGTTGGTATCAACGGAACAGTCATGAGAAGCATAAGCAAGACCATTAGGCCCGCCTTAGGTTGTAGACTCCGGTTCAGCGCGTTCGCACCCATCACACATAACGTCGCCGCCGTCTGTTAAGAGTATACCGCATTACGCAGAGATGAATATGCCTTATTTCAAACGTTTTGAATCACTCGGATTCATCAGAACCGGGCTGTTCCAATGGATGAGTCTTATCGAGTTCGATGATTTCCTTGCGGGCTTGCAAGAATCTGATTCCAAACGTATACATTCCGCCAAGTCCTGAAATGAAGACTACAGCAGTAAGTGGACTCAATTCAAGATGGTCAAACATTCCCGGCATAGCAGAATAATCTTGCACATCGAGTAGCCAGAATATCCCTGTAATCGCAAGCGCGGAAATGGTTAGAATTGTTCTATCCGCTCTTGAAAATCCTTTGTAATTACGACCTCCACTTACCGCTTGAGCTTGCGTCCCCATATAGGAACCCAAGATTGTGAACCATGCTGCAGCCCAACCTATTGCTGGATCATCGACCCATGCGGGGCTTGAGGCGATTGCGATAACCCACATTGCATCAAGAAGTCGATCAAGTGTGTGGTCAAGATAATCTCCCCATCGGGATACTTGGCCTGTTTGACGAGCGAGTTGTCCATCCAGACCATCCAGAATCATGGAAAAGCCGATCAAGAGAGCCGACCCCATGAGCATCAATGCGCCCGTATCTGATTTTGGAGCAAAGAGAACAAGTAAACTCGCTGCTATGCCTACTGGCAAAGCAAGCCACGTTAGAAAGGCAGGATTGGTGCGGCCTAAGCCCATTACAAGTGGTGAAGCCATTGCTTCCCAACGCTTCCTTAACTGCTCAAGAGCCATAGGTATCAACTTGTCCGGAGCATCGAAAGGTCATATGCTTTCGGACAAGTTATTGGTCGTTAACCAGTCTATTGCAAGTGGAATTGATTCTTGAATCGTTTTTCTACCCTCATATTGATCAATGAATAATTCTACAGAATCCTTTCCACAGGGGGTTTTGGTCATATCAAGTTCAATTATTGGCAAGTTTGGACAATCTTCGAGTAATTCTAACCAAATCCCTGCAATCATTTCCCACTCTACATTGCTTTGGATCTTCGCTAACCCATAACCCTCCCTAGCCGCTAGTCTTCGTTTCAATTCAACCGGATTGCATCGCAGAAGAATAATCGCATCGACATGACAATGATGGGAAAGATGTCCTTCTACGATGGCGATCTTATCCCCCGTATATCTCCAATCGGCAAGACGGTTGCTCGCAACAATAATATCGCCACCCTGGTCTTCTATGCACCCCAATTCTGTCGCAATTTGTTCCACTGTATGGCAATCAAATCGTTCTGCAGGCAATTGGCTCGACAGTGTTGTTTTACCTGTCCCAGGAGATCCTGTGATGGCAAAAATTGGCTTCTGCATGACCTTCTCCGATGACAACCAATGCACGTCAAGAATTAAACATGAGGTTCCGAATCGACACGTATGGCCGCCATTGATGAACACGAGTCTGTGGCGACTGCAATTGTGTTGATTTCAACAAAACCTGGATTAGAAAATAGAATTACAGGTGCGCTTTCGGAAATGTCGGAGGTCGTCGAATCGATGGTCTTGTTTGGCGAATATGACGCCTACTGCAAAATTGTGATGCCAGATTTTACTTCACTCTCAACATTCATTCTCAATAATATTCGGACCATTGATGGCGTAATCAGTACGACGACATTGACAGCCGCCACAAATCAATAGTGAGGCATGAGCATGTTTGGAATGTCGGATCCGAATCAAACATTGTCGCAAATGATTCGATATTTTGAAGAGCAGCGTTACGAAATGGTTGAAGTCATGTCCAGTGAATTCACAGGCATGCTTCTCTCTCAGAAATCTCGAGATGCTGCAACACAAACCCTCCTCGTCAAGGGTCTTCGAATTCTAACCGAGGTATTGTCTCGGCGTGAAAAACACAAACTGGCGATTAAGGCATCTTCTGTTCTGCAGAGAGAACGTAAAAAACTGGAGAAGACATTGCTTCAATCTGCACCCCAATTATTGCAAAAATTAACGCCGATGGAAGAAGACCTGAGGCTTATTGGAACCGTATATCTGGCTTCTGGAAAAAAACGGAAGGCAGTCAAGTTCTTCCTTAGGGCCCACAGAGTTCAACAGGGAAATCTTCTCGCTATGTTGTCTGTTTGTGAAACAGAAGGAGTTGCCAGCAAACATTGCAAAACTCTAGCAAATGATGTCCAACAAGCCGGTCCAGTTATCTTGGAAAACGGACAATATTGGCTCAAACCAGAGGGAGGGGCTAAACCAGCTCAAATCGATCCCATTCTTGCAGTTTTGGAATCGTGCATTCACAAATATCCAGAGTGCAGAGAACAATCCCAGAGAATGCGTCAAGAATGTTCAGACATTTCCGAAGGAATCACTGCTGCAAATGCACGATTACAAAGTGCAATGGATACATTACAGCCTAAGCATGATTATTATCAATATTCATGAGTGGTAGCGAGGGATGGATTTGAACCATCGATCTCCGGGTTATGAGCCCGACGGGATATCCAGACTACCCCACCTCGCTGCTTTGACGGCCACAGTCCTTCCCTTTCAATCCACCGATAATCGAAAAGTAGAGTGATTCGGCATTGATTTCTTGAATGATGACGTGTAACCATCACCATGAGCGGAGGTTGGAAGGCGATAGGGTTCTCCTTACTCATGTTGATTTCATCGCTCTCTGGGTGTCTTGATTCCGACGAAGAAGATGATGAGAAAGTTATTGATTTGGTTGTTTATTATGAATCAACCAGCGGAACCATTCAACAATCTTTCATCGGAGGTTCACAAATTTCACTAACTGGAGTTTCACTGAATTTTGATTTCGCTCGAACGACTTCGGACTTTGATCTCGCAACGTTTTCATTAGAGCCCGGTGACGGGCGCAGTCCAATCATAGTAAATGCTGACGAATCGGCAAGTATCGATGTTGATTATGAGCTTCATGGGTTATTCTCGGTTATTCTTACTGCAACCGATGTCGAGGAAAACTCAGAGAACATGACTGTTGTGATTCGAATAGAGCAGCATATTGAATGGAATGAACAGAACAGTGCAGAACCTGACGTTATGCAGATCAACACTGAACCTGACAATGATGGGCCTGCTCCAAAGGTTCTTCAAATCAAATCAACAGTTGAGAACATCGAAAACTTAGGAGGACTCGCTGGAAGTCCGATAACCATTACGTGGGAATTGACAGATTCAAATGCAGAAAGCAAGGGTATGAAAACAGAACAAATAGCCGATGGCCAAGATGCAGTTTGGGATTTTAGCCTCAATTTCCCAGAGCGCGGAGTGCATGAATTAAGTGTCCAGCTTGACCAAAGTACCGATCAAGAAAGAGTCAATGTAAACCATGTAATCGATATTTTATACGAACAAACTGAAAGTGCTGTAAATCCATTCCCGACCGAAAGTGGAACTGAAGGTTCCCAAACTGAAAGTGAATGAAAAGTGAAATCACGTATACTACGCTCGTTGAAGATAAAATATTCAGATTTTGTATCTCTTTCCCCTCAAATCTTACTTGATATACCCTCAGCCATTGGTTTAGGGTAGTGATACAATGAGTACAACTAGTAAAAAGAAAAAGACAACAAGTAAGAAGGATGAAAGTCTGACTGTAGAAGAGGACATTTTGATGGCAGCCGTTGATGATGAGGCCCCTGAGGTTTCAATTGAAGACTTACCAGGCGTAGGTCCAGCAACTGCTGAAAAACTAAGAGAAGCAGGATTCGACGAATTACTCGCTCTTGCAGTTATGTCTCCAGCGGACTTAGCCGAGCAAGCTGAACTTGGCGAGGCTGTTGCTGGCAAGATCATCAACGCTGCAAAAAAGATGGCCAACATTGGTGGTTTCGTTTCAGGTTCCGCACTACTCGAACGTCGTCGAGAAGTGCAAAAACTCTCATCCAAAGTTCAATCAATTGACGATTTACTTGGTGGCGGATTTGAAACCCAAGCCCTTGTTGAAGTGTATGGAGCATTCGGATCAGGAAAAACCCAAATCGGTCATCAACTCGCTGTCAACTGCACAATGCCAGTTGAAGAGGGTGGATTTGATGGTGACGTTTTCTACATCGATACAGAAGATACCTTCCGTCCTGAACGAATAACTCAGATGGCTCGCGGTCATGGTTTAGATCCAGATGCAGTCCTAAGTAGAATTCACGTTGCAAGAGCATACAACTCTGCTCACCAGATGCTCCTCGCTGAAGAGATTA
Source organism: Euryarchaeota archaeon UBA82 (assembly GCA_002496635.1). GTDB lineage: Archaea > Thermoplasmatota > Poseidoniia > Poseidoniales > Poseidoniaceae > MGIIa-L2. The sequence continues at coordinate 5,614 of DAKQ01000104.1, forward strand.
AGCGAATGAGCAAAGGCTTGAATGTGAAGATGATAATTGTCGATTCACTTACAAGCCATTTCCGTGCAGAGTTTATCGGCCGTGGAATGCTTGCAAACAGACAGCAAAAATTGAATCGTCACCTCAAAGATCTCAAGCAACTCGCTGACATTAACAATGCTCTTGTCCTCGTTACAAACCAAGTTCACTCCAAGCCTGATGCTATGTGGGGCGACCCAACCAAGCCTATTGGTGGACACGTCTTAGCTCACGCTTCAACCTTCAGACTTTACTTGCGAAAAGCAAAGGGTGGACGACGTATCGCTCGTCTGGTTGACTCACCAAACCTCCCAGATGGCGAATGTGTATACCAGGTCACACAAGAAGGCCTCCGTGATTGAAAGGAAGTCATGAAAACCTCTTCCGAGTATACAAACGAAGGAATACATTCAAGTTACCATCAACAAAGATGGTCGCTATGCGCCATTTGATTGAACGTGTGTTAGAACTTTCCGATGAAGAAGTTGTACCACAGTTGACCCCTCAGCCTGCTGGCCAAGGAACTGATGAAGAGTTACGAGCCCTGCTCGAATCTCTCCAACCCAGAATTCGCGTCTATGGTGTAGGTGGAGCGGGTTGTAACGCTGTTGGACGTCTTGAATCTGAAGGTCTGTTTGAGAATTCATTTGTCACAGGATATGCAATTAACACGGATGCTCAAGCTTTACTCATGTCTCCACTCGAAAATAAAATTCTCATTGGTAGAACTGCTAGAGGGCGTGGAGCGGGTGGAGATCCTACAAAAGGTGAAGCTGCTGCTTTAGAATCAGAAATGTCTCTACGAACAATTACTACCGATACCCAACTAGCAATTATTGCAGCAGGTATGGGAGGAGGCTCAGGTACTGGTGCTGCAGGACATATCGCACGTTTGGCAAAGCAACAGGGTGCTATGACCATTGCAGTTGTGACATATCCTTTCAATTCTGAAGGTGCAACCCGACGTGAAAACGCGGAATGGGGCTTAGAAAGACTTCGAGAGCATTGTGATACAATTCTTGTCATCCCAAATGAAAAATTATTGGAAATCGAAGGCGTCAAAGATTTACCCCTTGCCAGCGCATTTAGAGTTGGAGATGAACTCTTAGTTCGCTCAATTATCGGGGTTACAGAACTTCTCACACGTGACGGAATGGTCAATCTGGACTTTGAAGATTTGAAATCCGTCATCAATTCAGGTGCTGGTGTAGCGATGATTGGTTTAGGTGCTGGTTCAGGACCAGGAAGAGCAGAAGAAGCAACTTTAGAAGCCCTCCACTCTCCACTTCTTGATCTCGATTTCAGTGATGCAAGGGGCGCCCTCATTAATGTCGTAGGTGGCAATAATCTTACTCTTGGAGAGGCTGAGCGGTGCGCTCAAATTATTACAGAACGTATCTCTCCACATGCTAAAATCATCTGGGGAACAGCTATTGATGAATCTCTTGACGATGAGATCAGGGTTATGCTTGTACTTACAGGGGTTAAGAGTGAACAAATCCATGGATCTTCGGAAACCCGCCAGCTCAAAGCACTACGTAGCAGCACAATTGAATTTGTCAACTGATCAATCTTTGATGATCATTGCAGCAATTGCGAGTAGTCCGAGTATTGCTATGCTTCCAACAGCGTAGTCTAATGTTCCAAGGGATTCTGTCTTTGCCGAGGGTTCCAGATCGCCTGTATATGATATTCCCGGAATCCGTATTACTGTACCGTTCCAAGCATCCCCTGTACTTTGGTCATTTCCGTTAACTGCATTGCCATTGATTGTGATGTCGGTATATGTCGAGTTATCGCTTGGGCTGATGTAAGTGAAATTCCATGAACGGACTTTGTTTCCTAAGGTTGTATGAGTCCAACCCTCTTCGAGTTTTTGCACAAGAGCGAGTTCTTCGTCGAATTCAATCTCTCCACTCGAAATATCGATTCTAAATCCGCCAGCTTCTTCTCCGGGCGAAATGTTCACCGTAGATGAACGGACTTCAAGTGAAAAATTGTATGAAGTATTTGACTCAAATTCGTTTGGAAGGCCGAGAATGATGAGTTCTGTTGATGCATCTAGGGAGCCATGGCAAATACAACCTCCATCTCCAACATCTCCAATTCCCTGCGGAGCAGAACTAACCCAAGGTACAAAGAGAATCGTAAGTAGGAGCAATGACAGTTTTTTCATCCAACTCCCCCGTATTTGCTACTATGCGCCCTGTTTTGAACCTTTCATGTATTGCCCATTATGAACAACAGTTCAAAAGGGAATGGCGCAAAATTCGTTTTGATAACATGGACTTTAACTCAGATTCAATAACCCCAGACTTCGATGCTGATGATATCAATATTTTCGAAGAACTCTCCTCAAGCAACTCTTTTTCAAAATCCGAAAGGAATCCTCTCGAACAAATCCTGCTCGGAGAGGATGAAGTAAACGAATCGATAGCATTTGATTCAGATGTGATTGCTGACTTACTGCAAGTTCTTGCGCATCATGCAATCGTAAAGCATGCTGACGATCCAGTGGGTGTCCTTCCGGCCGTCGCCAATGATGTTGACATCAATTCCGCTCGTGTAACTTCGCAGGAAGATGAGTTTAGACTATCTCTCCTCGTCGAACTTCAAGATGAACAAAAAATTCGACCGTGTGTCAGAGTTCGTCAAGAAAATGGGTCACTAAATATCATTGAAGAGGAAGAAAAAGTTCCTAAACAATGGCTTCCTCTCTACAAAATGCTTCATCAAGCACTCAGCAGTGCGTTGGATTCTCTCAAAGCGACTGCGCAAATTGCTTGATCAATGCAGGATTAAATCCCAGGTAATGTCAACCTTGTCGTTGATAGTATTCGACACAGAGCAGTACTTTTCGTGAGATTTTTCGATTGTTCTTCGTACGAGCTTCTCCGGTACATCCCCTTCTACATTGTACACAAAGTGCATCTTTGTGAATGAACGAGGTTGTTCCTCTCTTCGCTCTGAATCCATATCAATCCAAACATTTCCAAACTCACGGTTTTTCAAACCAGTTACGACATCAACGATCGAACATGCTGCCACCATTTGAAGGAGGATCTGTACTGGATTCGGGCCATCTTCCCAATCCACATCAATGCTTTGTTTGTGTTGATTTTCGCACCTTAATTTGGTGCCTCCGACCCAATATACGCTGCCTCTCATAGAAACTACCGCGTCGGTTGGTTCTTGAAGTGGTTATTGGTGGGACGTTATGAGAACTATGAGCGGAACACCTATTGTCATGAAAGATGGTAAACTACACATCCCAGACCACCCAATTATTCACTACATCGAAGGAGACGGAATTGGCGTTGACATTACGCCTGTCATGAAAGCTGTCGTAGATGCTTCAATCGACAAAGCATACAATGGTGCCCGTACCATTGCATGGAATGAAGTTCTCGCTGGTGAAAAGGCATTCAATACAACCGGAGAATGGTTGCCAGAAGCAACTCTTGATGCTATGCGAAATGGTTTAGTTTCAATCAAAGGGCCTCTTACAACTCCTGTTGGCGGCGGCATACGTTCACTCAATGTTGCTCTTCGACAAAAACTCGACCTCTTTGCTTGCGTACGACCTGTACGCTGGTATGATGGAACACCATCTCCTGTGAAGGCGCCTGGTGATGTGGATATGATTATCTTCCGCGAGAACAGCGAAGAC
>DAKQ01000049.1 GCA_002496635.1 Euryarchaeota archaeon UBA82
CGTTTCACTGTTAGCCTCTGTCTGAACATAAATCAACAAAAAGTTCACCTCCCAATTGGTGACAAGTTAGCATCTCTCGCACTCAGTTTGCGTAATGACATTGAATTGGCAATGGATATTCCACTCGTTGCTCAGTTCATTGTTTGTCCTCGAAAAAAGTTTGAACATATTTTCACGTTTCAAGATGAGATGATTGTAACTCAGGATATGATTGACATGGGAGAAGATGAACAAGAATTTCATGGATTTGAAGACGATGAGGAAGAAATGGACTGGGAAGTGCTCGAATCATATTACAGCGAAATCGATATTATCGAACTCGAAGAACAAAGCGATTTTTCAACTCTAAATCAATCTGAAGAGTCTGAACTTAATGAACCAAATACACCTTCCTTTGAGGAGATGGTTGATCATATGATGAGAGCTATCGATCGTCAAGAAGATAAACGATCTAGAGATTCTTCGTGATTTCACGACCGATAATCATCCGTTGAACTTGGCTACTACCTTCATAGATTTGCATGACCTTTGCCGCTCTCATCAAGCGAGCAACTGGGTATTCCTCAGAGTAGCCATATCCACCATAGACTTGCACTGCATCTGTTGAGATTTTCATTGCAGCATCAGAAGCAAAGCGTTTTGCATGCGCTGCAGATTCGGTATTCTTTACACCGACATCTGCCTCCGAAGCAGATTTCCAGGTTAGCATACGGCTGGCTTCAATATCAGTTTTCATATCAGCAAGCATGAATTGGATTGCTTGGTGGCGATGAAGAGGTTTTCCGAACGTTTGCCGCTCATTGCTGTATTGGAGAGCATGCTCGTAAGCTGCTCTGGACAAACCAGTTGCATGCGCAGCAATGTTTGGCCGGCTCAAGTCAAAGGCACTCATAGCGTTCATCCATCCTCCTGATTCGCTTTCACCTACGAGTTGATTGGCAGGAATGCGCACATTATCAAAAGAAATACTGCGAGTATCGCTGCATCTCTGCCCCATATTGGTTTCTTTCTTTCCTAAGGAAAGACCTTCTCTGTTCGATTCAACAATGAAACCGGACATACCTTTGTAGCCAGCATCAGGATCGGTTTTAGCAAGAACAAAGAAGAAATCGGCATATCCTGCTCCAGTAATCCACATTTTTGAACCATTGATGACATATTCGTCTCCATCTCGAACTGCTGTCGTTTTTACCGCAGCAACATCTGATCCTGCACCCGGTTCAGTGACAGCATAGGAGGCGAGAGCGCCTTCTTCGGCAACCTTTCGCAGCCAGATATCTTTCTGCGCCTCTGTTGCACCAGTTATGATCGGAGCACAAGCAAGAGCGGTCGCATAAGCAGCAGTAGCAAAACCAGGGTCACCCCATGCGAGTTCCTCATTGACGAGGACTTCTTCCATGCAGCCGAGCCCAGGTCCACCGTATTTCTCAGGAATGTGGAGATTGAGTAATCCCATCTCATGAGCCATTTGAATGACCTCCTTTGGATAAACCGATGCTTCATCCCAATGTTCTGCATGTGGGCGTATTTCATCCACCGCAAATTCATGAGCGAGTTCACGTAGCATCTCTTGCATTTCATCGAGTTTGAAGTCGACCATGTCACTCCCACAGAGCGACCAAACATAAGTCTTGATTTCGTTTCAACTAACGAGAAAGTTGTAAAACAACCAAAAAGGCAAGGTAGAATAAAGCCAAACATGCACCTTCCCAGCGCTCAAATCTGTAACTTCTACGCATGAAAATCAAAGCAAGAAGAACACCAAGAACCGTTGCAGGAGCAATGATCTCCATTGTAAGCCCTTTGTCGGCATTACTTATGGACAATGGATGAATCATTGAAGCAATACCGATGGAAAGAAGAGGGTCTGTGATGTTTGACCCAATCAGTGTTCCAATCGCAACACCCTTGCTTCTCTTGGCGGCCATCAATGCGATCGTTAGTTCAGGTAGAGAAGTACCGATTCCAGAAACTGTCGTACCCACTACGGAATGAGGTACGTCAAGTTCGAGTGCTAAATGACAGGCCTTATCGACGAGGATATTCGCAGCATATATTGCAAATCCAAGCCCTAGAATAATCATGATGGTGTATGCTGCAGAACTCCAATTTGATCCTTTGATTTCATATTCGCCTAAATCTTCAACTTCCTCTAGACGAATCGCTTCTCTTTTCATGAGAAGCCAGACAATATATGTCACATACAGTGCTGAGAGAATCGCTCCTTCCCATCGTTCTAGTGCGTTATCTGTCCATACAAAAAAGATCAGCAGCATTACCGCTAAAAGCATGATCACGCCATCTCGGTTAAGCCAAGATGGACGCACTTTTACCGACTTAGTCATCACAACGATTCCAAGAACAAGAGTAATTTGAACGAGAACCGAACCAAGAATGCTTCCTATCGCAAAATCTGCTGACCCAGTGGTATTATTCGCCGCATCAAGGGCTGCTGAACTTGTTACGAGGATCTCAGGAAGCGAAGTTCCGATTGAAACAATTGTCAATCCAATAACGATCTCAGCGATTCCTGCTCTTCGAGCCAATCCTTTTGCTCCTTCAATAAAGAAATCAGCACTCGTGACCAGAAGACCAAGAGAAAGCAGAAGAATGAACGCCATAATCACCATCGAATTATCCTTGGTAATGGACTCTGCCAAGAGAATTCCGAGGAACAAAGCACCTGTAATGAGCATTGCATTGAAGTGAATAAGTTGGGGAATCCCCATCAACTCATCCTTTTGCTCCATACTCATGCCCATGCATCATGGGTTTTCATGCTTCTGCCAATCTCATTAGATAACATCAAGTTCTTGCTAGAAATCGCTGATTCGATGTGGAGGCGAGGTGCAATCGAGTTCATCGGAACTTTCGCCATGGTTTTCATTGGATGCGGTAGTGTTGCAATCGAACGCTCATCTCTTGAAATTTCTCTTGCATTTGGCCTTATTGTTGGCCTTGTAATCCTATCTCTAGGAAGATTCTCTGGCGCACATATCAATCCAGCAGTATCTATTGCTTTTTGGAGAAGAGGTGATCTTTCAAACAGAGATACTCTTTCTCATATTATTGGCCAATTATGTGGAGGTGTTCTGGCAGGAGGGGTTCTAAGTGGAGCGGGGCCGACCATAAGGAATACCTCTTGGTTCAGTTTGATAGTGATTGAGATTGGAATAACATTCTTGCTTATGGCTTCAATCTTACTTATCATAAAAAGAACCGACAAGTGGCTTCCAATCGCAGTAGTTGTTGGGGCAACTGTTGCAGTATTGGCGTTTATCTTTGGAGAATACACTGGAGCAAGTATGAATCCAGCACGTACATTTGGACCAAATCTATTCTCTGGTGATGCTGCCATAATCCCAATCTATTGGTTAACAACGATTCTTGGTGCTTGTCTTGCTGTTTGGCTGGAATCACTCATCCCATCAAAGACTGAATGACCTTAGTCACGTATTCAATCGAAGGGATTGTATGATTTTCCAAAGGTGGAGAGAAGGGGACAGGTGTGTCTAATGCTCCGATAACAACTGGTTGTGCTTCCAGTTGATAGAATGTAGATTCAAGGATTTGAGATTGTATGGTGTGGCCTAAACCTCCATGCCATTGTCCTTCTTGAAGGACGACAAGTCTTCCCGTTTTCTGAACAGATGCTATACAAGTTTCTTTGTCAAATGGAATTATTGTTCGAAGATCGATTACCTCTAATTCAATCCCATCAGAAGTCAAGTTCTCTGCAACTTGTTTTGCGATGTGAATCATAGCACCCCAGGTGACGAGTGTTAGATCTGTACCTTCTCGAATAATCGATGCTTTGCCAATCGAATGACGTTCTCCATTTGCAATCGCTTCATGAACAGATTTCGTATCGACTTTCTGATTGATATTCTGGCCCCATCCGGTTAGTCCACCGCGAAGGCCATACAATCCGATGTGTTCCAAAAAGAGCACTGGGTCATCCAAGTGTGCAGCCTCGACAAGTAACTCATAAGCAGCTTGAGGAGTTCCTGGTGCGAGAACAACAAAACCAGGATCGTTTGCAAACCAAGATTCAATCATATTTGCATGGAAAGGGCCCGATCGAGTTCGAGCACCAAGAGGAATTCGAACTGTCATTGGACAATCAGCACCCCAGCGCCAGCGAAGCATTGCGGCATTGTTGATTAATGCATTAAATCCAAGAGCGGCAAAGCCTCCAAATTGAATTTCCACCATCGGACGCATTCCGGAGAGGGCGGCACCTACACCTGTATGAACAATCATTGCTTCACAGAGCGGCATATCAACAAGTTTTTCCTGATGTCCGGCGTTTTTTAGAGCCATATTCATGCCAAAAGCACCTGCAACTTCCATGTCTTCTCCGATGAAAACACAATCCTCACCGTACAGATTTGCGATGTCTACCATTGCTTGCTGAATCGCTCGAGCATACGTCCATCCTCCAGATTCAACGTATTCAATCGGTTCAAGATTCGATTTTGATTCAGCCAAAGTAGGTGAGGTCAATGTATCCAATTGATCTTGATGCGTCCTAGCATCATGGATTGTAGTGATTCCTTTGGTTACGCTTTCAGGTTCAGGCCAATTCATTTCCTCTACATCAGAACGTGCGTTATCAACGTGGAGTTGTTCTTCTTGTTCCATTCCTTCAAGTTCGCTTTCAGAAACTCCCAGAGTAAGCAACAATTCTCGATGGGTCGGTACTGGGTCCTTTGCAGCCCAATACTCGAGCATAGTGCGGTCCACATAGCCAGGAGGAGTACCTGTTTCTGAGCCCAGATAGAGATCATCATGATGATGGGCATGGCCGCATCCTCGCATTGTTTCAACATGAATCATTGTTGGACCTCCGCCTTCCATACTAAATTCACGGGCTGTAGCAACACTTGCATGCCATGCTGCAGGGTCTGAACCATCAATTGTCCATGCAGGGAAGCCCATTGCAACGGCCTTATCTGCCCAAAGTTCAACTCCGGATTGATTTGCGGGAGGTGTATCGAGTGCAATTTGGTTATTCTGAAGGACGTAGCATATTGGTAGGCCTCGAGCACCTGCAAGATTCAATGATTCCCAATATTCTCCCGCCGATGAAGCTCCTTCTCCAATGCAAGCGACGTGAAATCGGTCAAGTTCTTGTTTCCAAGCAGCAAATGCGAGTCCAGTCATTGTTGCACTAGCGATAGGGAGTGGGGCAGTTGGCGGTAATACTCCCACGTGCCAGGCACCAATGTGAAGATCTCGGCCACCTGCTCCTTCATGGCCGCCATTCTGGTTTGATTCGGCTTTACCCATTTGAGCAGCCATGACATCAACGACGGTATCTCCCATTGCGAGGGCAAGACCAACGTCACGGATCATCGGGGCAACGAGATCCCCGTCGTAGCCATTTCCTGGTGTGTGTTCTTTATTTGGTTCATCTGAACGCTTCAGAGCAGTTGCAATTGCAACAACTCCTTCCTGCCATGTAGAACGAAAACCTTTGCCACCAAATCGAGAACCGTCTGGTGTTTCCATTCCTGAAAAGAAAACATCCTTGAGATGGGCATCCATTGCACGAGTTCTTGTCATCATGCGTTGCCATTCCATTCGATTTTCCATGGATGTTGACATGTAATGTGCTAAACGGCGGAAACAAAGACGTATATCGATGATAATGTGTTTCATCCTTCGTTCCAAATGCTCGTTTATGCTTCTTCGAGGCATGACCTCATCGCCCATTATAGGCTTGATTTTATGCTCATTCTGAGCTGCAAATCCTTTTTGGAAGGCATCTACGAAACGTGACGAAAAAGAATGCCAGGATTCTCCATCGAAGGATTGCTGGCCATCAACATGGAGATGATCCCAGACGTTTGCAGCAAGAAAAACATGGCCTTCATGACGTTCTGTAAAGAAGCGCATTACTTCTGCCCGAGCGGCATCAATAAGCAATGGCTGTGTGAAAACACATGCAGATTTAGGCGACCAATCAGCACCGTGAATTGTTGAAAGTGTTGCTTGTGACATACCCCGCCCCCGTATCTGCGAAGGTCGCCTAAGTTTCAATGCTATGGATTGGTCTTAGAATCAAAAAAATGAATTATTCCTCTTCTCCGATGGATTCTCTAAGAACTCGAATCGATGTTCTGGTGACAATGACAGTTACGATTACAGTTGCAATTATGCCGAGCAGGAGCATGAACAAACCGAGCGGAGAATTACTCAAACCGCCCATCCCAGATCGACTCAAGGCAATGGAACCAAGAGCATGCCCATAATACGCATAAATCAAGCAATAGATCAGACTTGATGTATTTGAAACCAAGAAGACGCGTAATGAAACGGGTGTAGCGGACATAATGTAATTGAGCCATTCATCTGGAAGAATTGGGGATAAGCGAACCAGTACTGATATTTTCATAGCATCTTGATCAAGAGCTTTCTCAATATTCTGCATCCTTACGTCGTTCTGTATGGATGCTTGAATTGATTCTCTAAACATCCACCGTCCTAGAACGAAGGCAATGAGGCCGCCAACCATTGATGCAACAAAGTTGACGATCGCTGCAATCCAAAATGGGAATATTGCTCCTGCCCCGATCTTTACGAATGGAGTGGGCAACAACAAAACAATCGCCAATGAGAGCATTACGGTGAATAAAAACGGCCCCCATAGCCCAAATCCCTTGAACCATTCAATGATTTCAGCCGCATCACGAAACAAGAAATATCCTGCAACTGCGCAGATAATAAGGACAATGAATCCAAACCAAGCCCTCCATCTATAGAGATTAGGTTGTTGCTCTTTCATCTTCTGTAGGTTTTTTTGACCATCCATTAGATGAAGTTCTGATGGCTTCGGCAGTTGGAGGTCGGAAGGTTTTGGTAAACTCTTCATGCTAATCTACTCCTCTTCTGATTCAGGCAATGATGACAGCACATCTCCAAGCATTTCCGTTGCATCTTCGATTCGAGTCATGAGAGTAGTATCAGAAACTGCGCCTGGACGACCCAAATCCCACATCAATTCGTGAACCATCTCGGTGGTAAGACGAGTCATGTTGAGTACCTGTGGGTCGATACGTTCAAGATGATCATCTGGAAGTATTGCAACCTGCTCAGGTGTTTCATCAAGAATTTGATCCATGACAGATTCAATCTCAGAAGCAATATTGTCTGCCTGAGTTTCTAGAATCGATTCCATTCCTCCTGTTGATACCGACTTTGATTGATCGCTTAAATCGCCTAACGCTTTCTTTTTCTTGAGCTCTTCAAACGAAGGGCCTACTCCACCTTGCGCCTTATCATCATCCTGAACCAAGCGATTTAGAGCAATTCGTAAGATGTTCGAAAGATCTGTTGCTTCAAGGTCTAAGTCAACTTCCATCCCATCCTCACCCATTTGTGTAAGAATTTCATTGATGAACGACTCATTAATTCGGTCAGGACCTACCAGTCCTTTGAGCATAGGAAGAGCCCAGCCTCCACCGCCTGCCATCATTCCTACATCGAATGATCCCCCTCCGCCTCCGACTTCAACATCTGCAGGCGGTGGAACAAATTGCTTACGAGCATGTTTCCACAATTGCTCGATGAGTTTACTCATATCGACTGGTTTTCCAATAACTTCATGGATACCTGCTTTTGCAGCAGTAAGTAGAAACTCATTCGACGTGCTTCTCGACAACATCACAATTCGACACTTGAATGCAAACTCAGGATCGCCCATCAATCGCTGAGAAGCATCGATTGCGTCTCCCGAACTCCAATCGCCTTCAAGTAAGACAATCTCTGGCATTACAGCTAAGGCAGTACCCTCTGCTTGACGTAATGTACCAGCACGTGTAACATCAAAGCCTTCTCGTTCAAGCGTGGATGCAAGAAGGGTCCTACGACCCTGATTCTCATCCGCAACGATGACTTTTGCCATGATGACCAACGAGCAACGGGAGGTTACGCTCTTTGAACCTCACCCTTGTTTTAGCCTCTTATGACATCTTCTGGGGCAATTTGACTCCATGCCATAATGCCTCCATCTAAATTGTAAAGGCGATTATTGTCAATTCCTGCTTGAATCAAGAACATGATTGCCATTTGTGAACGCATACCACTTCTGCAAATGACCACGATATCACCTTCATCTGGAACTTCTGAGGAATGTGCTGCTATGGAATCATGCACTACATGAAGATCAAAACTATTCAATCGTATTTGATCGAGTTCTTCGGCACTACGTACATCGATAATGAACGGCTTCCATCCATCGGATTGCTTCGCCTTTACGGAAGCCACATCAATTGATTGCATCATGTCCTCTCCATTTGAAGACCCTTCATCAATCTGTTTGTTCGACGGCATGCAATACAATGGATCGTCAAAGAGTTGTTGGACGACTGACAAATCTTGTATCTCATCTCGGGTTTCCAAAGACTCGAAACGAAGCATACGAGTCGACATTTCGAGAGCATCATACAGGAGTAATGAACCAATCAATTTGGTTTCTAATCCAAGAATTAGTTTGATGACTTCAGTTGCTTGAATACTTCCAACAACACC
>DAKQ01000002.1 GCA_002496635.1 Euryarchaeota archaeon UBA82
TCGTGTTCGTCATGGTCATCGCCATGATCGCTGTGATCATCATCGTGTTCGTCATGGTCATCGCCATGATCGCTGTGATCATCATCGTGTTCGTCACCGTGGTCTCCATGATCGTGGTGTGCGTGTGCTCCACCCATCTTTAGGACAACCATGTCGAAGGTGGAGTGGTCCTCATCTTCTATTTCGAATTCAAGAACGTATTCGCCTTCTTCAAGTTCGTAGATGTAGACAACTGTATCTTCAGGACAACCTGTTACTTCTTCCATCTTTTCCATTGGTTCTGCGTGGTTGTGGCCATCGTGATCGTCGCGGTCAGAATGGTCGTCATGATCATCGTCAGCATGGTCGTGGTCATCGTGGTCATCATCTGCATGATCATCGTCAGCATGCTCGTGGTCATCGGGGTCATCATCTGCATGATCGTCAGCATGGTCGTGGTCATCGTGGTCATCATCTGCATGATCATCGTCAGCATGGTCGTGGTCATCATGACCAGGGAATTTCAGTACGTGTGTGACGTGCTCAGCATGGAGTTCAACATCGTCAGCATGTCCTTCTTCCTCGGAAAGGTATGATGCTTCGTATGGTCCTTCTCCCATGTGCTCACAAAGTTCCCTCAACAATATTCCTTCGTAATCGAGTGCGGTTTCGCCTGTTGGCAATGCGTGTGTTGAGAATGAGGTAGGCTTGTCGTCGCCTAGGCTGTCAAGAGTTGCATCAACCCAAGTTTCGAGTCCTAGACCGTGATAGAAGAACATGTCAGATTCCGTCAATCGAACAAGATCCGTTGCGGATGGTTCGTAATCGTGAACTGGTACGTTTGAAGGTGAGAGGACTTCCACATTCATTGTGTCTCCAACGATTGCTGAAACCAATTGACCGACGTGGTACGTTGAGGTCATGATGGTTACTTTATCATCATCATCATCTTCTGTGCCAAGACAGCCTGCTAGACTTGAGAAAATCAGGATACTTGTGGTCAAAATTACTTGCATTGTGCTCTTACGCATGATGCTTCCGACTATTATTACATATTTAATACAAGTTATTAATTAAGGACTTGACAAATATTATTACGCTGCGCATGTTGCGAAATATATGAGCAGAGTCGTATCTTTTAGCGTCGATAATAAATTCGCAGATGATTTAGAAAACTTAGTGCAATCCTCGGGATATGGGAACCGTAGTCGCTTCCTGAGAGACGCATCTCTTCATTTCGCAGAAGAGTTACAACGAGGAAGCATTGAATCTATGGATGAGAACACCGAAATTGAAGGTATTCTCATTGTATTTTTCCAACATGGAATCGAACAAAAACTACACGATATTCGTCATTCAGGAGAGATCGAAATCACCTCCTACAGTCATACAAGTATGTTTAGTAACTCATGCGTGGATACAATGCAAGCGTTCGGAACTGCTGGTAATCTAAGGTCCGTGATGCAACAATTGCAGACAACTCAAGATGTGGATCGAGTAACCTTTGTTCCAGCTCCACTCCGTGACCACGGATGCTGCTGAAGGAATTTCACAACCTCTTGAATACTATACGGGTCTTAGAATTATAAGTCTTAATTGATTAGGATAATCGGTGAGTATCATCAATAGGCGAAATAATTCTTCAAGAAATTTCGTTGAACGGTGGGAAGACCTTCCCGCAGGGGATTGGTTGGAAACCGATGAATACGGTACGCATTGGTACCTTGCAAATGATGGAAAGCATTGGTTTTCCACAGATCAAGGTTACGAAGTCTGGGTCAATGAAGAAGAGAAGGTTGTAGCAGAACAACCAAAATCACAAGGAATTACCTTTCCATGGGAAGAGGATGATGGTGAGGATGATGATGAGGATGATGGAGTCAAAATCAAACTCAAGAAACAACGGTTACGCCCTGACCTTGGTGCACTTCCAGGTGTTATAGGAGTCCTAATGGCTCTTGTCCTTCTTTCTTGGACGTTCTTCCTCGTCGTCCCCGTTACAGATACCAATATTGTAAACTTTGAAGCTGACGATGAATCAGGTGTTGCATCGGATTTTGAGGAGGTTCAAGAATTAAATTACATTGCACTTGGAATCCTCGTATTCATCATGTTCGTATCAATTCTAAACCTCCTTGTCAAGGTTTGGTGGTTCGTGATGCCTTTGTGCCTCATTGCACTGATTGCCGTGCTAATTCATACTGCAAACGTATCTACAGAGTCCATGAATGATTATTACGGCGACTGTGATTCAGAATTTTACGACAATTGTGGCGAATTCCCAGAGGAATCGATGTTTACTGCTGATGCGATGATATCTGGTTACTGTGGCGGATTAGCGTTCTTGATTATTGGAATGCGTACTCTCAGCGGCATTATGAATTTCGAGTATGATGAAGAGGAAGACGATGACGATTACGACTTCTATGGTTACTAGAGCGTTAGAATGGATGCAAGAAGTACCCATCCTGTGAGCATAGAGATGCGGAACAGCGTTATTTGGAAATCTGCTAACGTCTTGTGCTTTAAGATCACACCAATGTTGAGTATGGCCATGATGCCTGCAGATAGAAGGAACCACGCCTCACTCATAGGGTCAGAAATAGCAAAACATGCAAACCAAAGTAAGGTCATTTGAATGGATGTCCTCGTAGTTACTGTTTCTCCGAAACGAGCAGGGAATGAGTGAACGCCCATCTCTCGATCACTTTCAACATCCATTCGAGCATAATTTAGATCAAATGCTGCAATCCACAGAATGACACCGAGTGAGATGAAGAAGATGGTTGGATACCAAAGGAATCCATCATTTGTTCCGATAATTGCATCGAACCCATGAACGTCAGCTGCAATAGCAACCCATGCTCCCGCTGGAGCAAGACCCAAACACAAGCCCAGCCAAAGATGGCATAGCCATGTGAATCGCTTCATGTAGGGGTAAATGACGAATGTAAGGACGGGAAGCCAAGACATCATCAAAGCAACAGTATTCAACATTCCAGCACCAAACAGCAGCATTGCCAGGAAAAGCGCAGCAAGCCACCATGCGGTTGAGAGTGACATGGTTCCACTAGCGAGATGTCGTTCCGCAGTGCGTGGGTTCGCAGCATCGATATCCTGGTCAATGATTCGATTGAGTGTCATGGCTAAGCCACGAGCTGCAACTGCAGCAAGCAGAATCCATAGCAAGTCAATACGGAGCCATCCATAACCTGTGTCTGGAAGTTCAGATTGGAATTGATTGTATGCAATCAGATAGCCAATAAGAACGAATGGAAGAGAGAACAAAGTATGTTCAATCTTAACGAAACTTGCAATCTGCTTGAAATTCATCCACTCACCTGAAATCTAGATGCGCAGGCCATTGGTATTTGTCGAGTTCGGGATGTTTGCGTATTGCCTCAAGGGTTTCATCACTATGCATCGTAATTGCAGGCCATCGTCGAACACCATGTTCAGATGATGGAATCGGTGTTGTTGCATCCCAACACATACGCTCTTTGGCTTCATCAAATGAGAGTCCACGACCAACATCAAAGCGAGAAGTGAGTTGCCAGAGTAACCTTCGTCGTGCTTTCTCACAATGAAGGTCAAGATCATCATTGGTGATAAATAACCAGCGTAAATTTGCAGAATTTTTCAATTGCCAAATTTGATTTCTCAATTGGAGTATTTTTTCTATTCGAGCGGATTCCGCCTCGTCATTTGATGAAGAGGAACCATCTCTTGGAGAGGGAGAATCAGGGATGTTTGTTGTCACAACGAGCATGCTTTCTCGTAGCATGCGTGCATCTGAAACATCTTCCAAACCAAGCACAGCCTCGAGATTATCGAACCCAGGAGGTGCTTCCAATCCTTGGCGCCATGCAGGGGTCTCTTGTTTGAATGAACCTTCAAGCGGTTCGTTTGATGAGCGTGGGTCACGTTCAGTGAGCGTTGTTGCATCGATGAGGATCTTTGAGTGAACGTTTTCATATGGGCTTGCTGCTTCAAGAGAATCAGCGACCATACCCTCGAGTACGATGATGTCTGTTGCAATGTGGACGTTATTATTCATAGCATCAAGAAGTGCTTCCAAGTCCTTCGGGTCTTGATCGGGATCAACTACAATCATGCTTTTGAGAAACATCATTTGACCTGCTCCAAATAATCCTAAAGCGGTCTTTCTGCCTTGACGAGGGTAACGTTGTTTGGAAGAGACAATAGCAAGATTATGGAATCCAGTTTCAAGCGGAAGATGGACACCGATGACGTCTCGATGTTGGAAACGAAGGACAGGAGAGAATTGCCTCCCTATAGCTTCTCCAAGATACCCATCTTCCATTGGAGGCAGCCCTACAATTGTAGCGGGAAGCATAGCGTCCTTTCGATGGGTGATTGCTGTAACGTGCATGACTGGATATTGGCCAGTCAATGAATAGAATCCAAAGTGATCCCCAAACGGCCCTTCTGTTCGTGTTTCCCCAGGAATGCAATAGCCCTCAATGACAATATCTGCTTCGGCAGGAACCATCAAATCTTGAGTCAATGCTTTGGTAATTCGTAGAGAACGACGTCCAAGGATACCTGCGAATTGGTATTCGCTCAAATTATCTGGAAGAGGAGATATGGCTGAGAAGATGAGTTCAGGTGGTCCACCAATGCATATTGCAACAGGCATTCTCTCCCCGCTCGCAGCAGCGTGGTCTGCAGCATGCTTGTGAATTTGCCAATGCAAACCGATGTTCTTCTCATCGAATACTTGAGCACGATACATGCCGAGATTGTGTTCACCTGAATTGGGGTGCTTGGTAACAACTAGTGGAAGCGTAACGAAATGTCCACCATCCATTGGCCATGTTTTCGGAATTGGAAGTTTGGTAAGATCTGGATTCTTCATTCGAACTTGTTGACAGGGTGCTCTGAATCTCTTCTTTCTTGGAGGCATTGCAAATGCATCACGGGCAAGAGGCAATGCCTTCCATGGCATTTTGACAAAGGTTCCAATATCTGGTTTCATCATCGCCGTCATACGATCTCCGACTTCGGTTTCATGGGATGCTCCCAATGCGTCAAGTGTTCGCTGATGGCTTCCAAAGAGATTCATGACCAGTGGCATCGATGCAATTGAACCATCAGGAAGTATTGGTTGTTCAAAGACAACGGCTGGGCCATCATTCTTCACCAACAGATCGGCGATTGCTCCCGCTTCATAGGCGACATCAACAGGTCTGCTGATGCGAAGCACCTCGCGTTTTTTCTCGAGATGCTTTAGAAATCGTCGTAGACGTACCCAAGCCACGTACATCCCACAGGTTGTTCACCTTTGAATCGTCGCTTTTGAGCACAAGGTGGAGTTGATTCTTTTTCAAATTCCAAAGGATTCACTCATCGCCTGCTTGAATCCCTATTTTGTAGAAAAACATGAACATTGTTCCAAAGATACAGTGTAGGAGTGATACAATTCGAAGTTCTGTGAAGAACATGACAAACGCCATCAAGTAGAAAAATCCT
>DAKQ01000028.1 GCA_002496635.1 Euryarchaeota archaeon UBA82
ATCATGGCTACTTTCTGGATCACAACCACCCGGTGTAGCAGCAGCTCAAAAAGCAGCAATTGAAGTTCTCATGGATGAACCCGAACATCATGCTAAACTCTGGGAGAATACTGATTACTTCAGAAATGAACTCCAATCACTTGGTTTTGATACTGGTATGTCAACCACTCCAATTATCCCAATTATGTGTGGGGAATCCTCTACTGCAAAAGAGATGACAAACTTACTCCAAAAGGAAGGCGTCATGGCTGGAGCAATTGTGTTTCCAATGGTCGCTCGAGACAAAGCCAGAATACGAACACAAATGTCAGCAGGTCTGTCAAGAGATGATTTGGACGAGGTTTTGAGACTACTCGAATTGATTGGTCCAAAAGTTGGAATCATCTGATTATTCAGACTCAAAAGCATCGACGACTTCGAGTAATTCCGTGTCATCTCCAGCCATCTCTGCTGCGCTGTTATCTTCAACCTCTTCCAGTGCCTTCACGCCTTCAAATGGATTTACTCCTTCATCGAGCATACACAAAAGTCTCCAGCGAGGCGCCCATGATAGATGCACATAAGCAGGACCTGGAAGAAGGAGAACAAACATGGAGATTGATCTTGAAATGTCGAGTAGATCGGCAAAGTCAAGACCGAGCAATCCAAGACCGATAAATGGCATCGGATAAAGAATAATTCTCGGAGGAGCAATTGGCATCCGCTTGGTGAATGATACCAATATCAATGAAGCAAAACCGAGGAATAAACACGCTGCCATAAACAAAGCAGAGAAAAAAATCCAATTCGATAAAGCCTCATTAAATGAATCAAATTTTAATGAATATGGAAGTATGAGAGCAAGGCTGATCAGGAGTCCATAGAACGCCCCAATATTTCCAGGATGAGACAGCCATAATGGCAAGCGTGAGAAACGGCGGGATAACGATGTTCCGAACAACAATTCCTGTTGTGGAGCACTCAGTTCAGAGACGTGGTCAGACCACTTGCTAGGAACATCCATAACCCTCTGGGAGAGAGTAGGGGTTTTCAATGCACCCTCTCTTGATTCATGATAAAGCCTTATTCTTGACCCTTCAATTTTTTTGCGATTGGACCTAAGGCGTCCTTGGTATCATCTTCATCTGGCCAATCTCTCTTAAGTAAACCAGAATCGATCGATTCTCTTTTCCGAGCATCTTCAATGTCATCATGCTCTCCGTTGTGAGCATCCCTCAGAGCTAGTGCTTGATTTAGCAAAGCCATTGTTCGTCGTAACGAATAATTCTGTGTTCGTTGTTCTGTCAAATAGCCGAAAATGGAATAGTTATCGTCAAGTGCTACAAGATTGAATCCTTTTAACAAATCATCCTCGACTAATCGATACCTGTACTCGCCCGCTGACTCCCAACGACCATCATGAAGCCGAATAGATACCTTGGCCTCTTTATCACTCAACAACTCCATCAGAGGATGGGCGGGGTTAACTGCGAACGGAGTGTTACTCCAATCAGACCATCGCCTCCAACTTATCGTAAGAGCGAGAAGAAACAAAATGAACAAGAAACCTCGTACTGGCCAATAAGGAACGAGGACAAAACATAGTTGGATAGAGAGGATCATCACTGCAGATTGAATCTGAATAGTCCTTCCTTTTCGTAAAGCCTGAGGCGTCTCTGAAAATCGAATGAAGCCATCATCAAGTCCCTCTGTAAATTTGCTCAGTTCAATCACCTCGTTCAAGTAGCGGAATGCGTACTCCTTCATAGGTTTCATTCCACTGACCTACATCATCCACAAACCGCTGAATTTGTATCAAGTGAGTGACAATATCGATGTCCCAGAGTTGTGTCCAGACATTTAATTTGGGAACCAGTTTTTTCCATTGGTTCAAAACACCCCTCTTTTTTTCCCGTTGATGATTATAGAGAAGAGCGGCGGTTTGAATCAAACCCTGAATCCCTAAAATTTCAGAGCGGGGGGCTTCTCGTCGCTTCAGTGAATTCCATAAATCCTCCCACGATTCATGGGCATGCCAATATCGGGTTGAATCAAACTCTTGAATCCCTTCTCTCAGAAGAGCATCTTCTGCCTCGGTGAGTGGTGATGCCTCCATGTTTGGCCCAAGACGTTCCCTGTTGAAATCCTTCGGTTTTGGCCAATTAGGGCACACACTTCAAAAGATGAAAGGAAATCTAAGGGTTTGAGGGGTGAGCAAAATGTTCGATTTCAAACCAGGAGATGTCCTTGAAAGTCGAAAAGGAGGTGCGAATACGCTACGTCATCTCGCACAAGAATTAGCAACTCTTGAGAGAGATGGTTCAATCCAAATTGAACGCCATATTCCAGAAATTGGCGTGAGAACAGGGCACTTGCTCATCTTTGATGGAACTCTTGCAAGCGCCTTTCACCAAGCAGATGCATCCAGGTTTGGTATTGAAGCATTACTTGAGATCGAATCAGATGCCTCTGCATTAGATGCCACTGTGAGTCTTCACGAGATGTCAAAAGAAGTATTTCTTGCTACGTCCGTCGCCTATCCTGAAGCAAATCTTGTTGACCCAAAGGAAGAACAAATTCGAGATGAAGCATGGTGGGCGAATGTACGCGCTCCTGCTCGAAGACTCGATCGTGATGAAAAATTACCAGAACTAAAACCAACGGTTGAAGCCCCTGAATTTATTCGTCGTAAAACACAAGCGCGGATACAAAATCTTACAGGACCTGTTCTCAAGAGAGGGCAAGCACTTTTGGAAGATGCTGTCGAACCAACAGCAACATTTGATCTTGCCATGGCTCTTGGAAAGCATGGGCGTCCACTCTTAGTCATCAGCAGACAATCACCTGAGCGACTCAAAGTAAACCATCAAATCGAATTACAATATTGCAAATGGTTAACCGAAAAACAACATGAATGCACTCTCGAACCTTCTCTCGAATCTATTCGAAAGGAAATCAACTCGTTCTTCCATGACAATTTACGGGCAGCACTTGTTCTCGAAGGAATCGAATATTTGTCGGGTATTCATGGAGAAAACCAGGTCATAGAGATGGTACGAGGAATTGTGGATGAAACCCGTTATACAGATAATGTCTTACTTCTTACTACAAATCTTGAAGCATTTACACAGATTCAGCGTTCAAGATTAAATCGAGAACTTGAGCATATTGAAACTTCTCAAATCAATACATGGTTGCTGGATGAGGAATTACTTCTCGATCATCCTTTCTGCCAACCACCAGATGAAGAAGAGCTTGCTTGGATTGAAGAACATCTTCGAGAAAGTCTCGCTGGACTTCGAACTGAGGAGCCAGAACCTCTTCAGCAAGTCGTCGAACAAATCCCTCTTCCAGTTATCGAAGAGATGACTGCAGAGGTAGAGGAAACAGCACCAATGGCTGATGAGGTTGAAGTAGAGGAAATCCCTGAAAAAGAACATGAGATTCTAGACATTCAGGATGAAGTGATTCCAGAACCTAAGAAACCGCGTACTGCACAACGCATGGTTCGTCGAAAAAAGAGTATAACTCCTCCACAGAGTCATAAGCGAGTTGAAAAACTGAATGCCGCATCAAAGCGGGTTGTTGAACTAGGATCTTTCACATCAAATTCAAGCCATCCATCAGGCCTCGAACATCTTGCAAAAGCAGCATCAGGGGCTAAGGAAGGACGATTTCCAAAGCAAAAGAAGCCACTAACATCAGAACGATTGAATAAAGCAGCGGTAAGTTCAGCTTCCAAAAAACATCTAAAATTACCGCCAATAAAAGGCTCAAAGACACTTGTAATGAAACAATCCTCAACACATGTTGAAGCAGAAGTAAAGAAACAGAAATCCCCTCATGCAAGAGAACATGCTTCAGCAGTTCAGCAGCATGAACCCATTAACGACTTTTGGAATGAATCTGATTTTGAGGATTCAGACGAGGAGGAGATTGTATGAGTATTGAACGTACAAACCGACTCAAAGTCGCTCTGCAAAAGGCAAAGGCAAATGTACCCAGCAAAGAGCATTCAGCATCAGAAAATCGTTCTCAGTTAGGCCGTCTTCTCAACAAGCCTTCATCTCTTGAGAAGGATCGATCGTTGCTGGCCGCCCAAGCAATCCCGGAACGCCCAATCATTGATGCAATCTCGAAGGAGACCTTTGGAGAGGATGTAGAATACATTCCAAAACTCAATCTGAGAAAGGAAAATGAGGCTCAATCTAATGCTGAAATCGTCGCATCACGATTGAAGAATATGAGAGAGCGAGTTCAAATTGAACCCGAGACACCACTTGGAACACGTGTTGGATTCTCTGTTGATGGAAAACCATTGTGGGCATCAATCATCGATGAACAACGTCAGTATTCATCCCATTCTTTGAACGAGGATATCGCTCCTCTACAACCAGATCACCGTCTCCATCATAGCAATCTTGCACCTACACAATCAATGTGGCCATTACAGCTTCAAATCAGCGAAAAAAAGACATTCAAACAATGGCGGGTCTATGGCGAAAACAAAGCATCTACTCAAACATGTGAAGTCATTATTGACCGACTTGGAAATCAGATTAATCCTTTACTCATCATTGGGCCAAATGGAACTGGGAAGAGTCATTTGCTGCATGCTACAGGACAAAGTGTACTGCGATATTACGACAATGAGGTTCGGATAATTCGAGGCACTGAGTTGATCAGTGCGAGTACACTACCCAAGGATTGGCATGAAGCATTAGCAAATACGGGCTTACTTCTCATTGATGATCTTCATCTGGTTTCTGAAAATGAAGATATTTCAACAACCTTGGGACATCTTGTCGATCACAGCCTCAACTTGGGCATCCAAGTCCTCGCAACATCGTTAACAGGCCCCGATTCATGGGCTTCATCAAGACTATGGAATGTCATGAAAAAGTCATCCATCGTGGAATTGTCGCCAATTTCATCTGCTAGTCTCGCTCTGCATGTTAAGCGTGAGAGTTCCCTTCAAGGTTTACTGCTTGAAGATGCTCACATCATGCACCTTTTGGAACATACGGGTAATGACTGGAGAAGTGTCAACTCATCAATAGCAATACTCGCAAATGCCAATAAAAACGGAGATGTGGCTTACCAACCTGAAGATGTACTGCGAATTCTTGCCAATAAGCCAAGACAAGAGGAACACTCCTTCGAACGAGGTGGCACGAATATTACTCTTGCAACCGATATTGTTCGAACTGCAACAGATGTCATTTATTCAGATAAAGAAGTTGGAGGCATTGAATTACATTCGACCGCCATCGATCTACCAGAAGACGACTGGGAGCCAAAAATGGTTACAGTTGATGAAATTCATAGAGCGAATGATTTGATTGAGCAACACCTCAAAACTACCCTGAATGAGTTGACTCCAGAAGCACCAAGTGTACTCGATACAGATGCAAGAGATAGACATCTAACGCATCAACTTGGCCAATTGGAAGGGAGTGACGTCCATTCTGCTGTTGATGTAATGGTTGGAATTGATACTGAAATCGATCGAGTCATTGCTGAAAGAGAACAGCAAATGGTAAGAGATGACTTACGTCTTCGTAATCTTGAAACACAAATGGAGGCTTTACTTGAACGAACCTCGAATGCTGACGCAAACGAACTCATCGACATCGTCGATGAATTACGATATATCGAACATGAGTTAGGTCTTGTAAGCGAAGATGCAATGGAGGCCTTTGAATTGGAAGATGAGGAAACGAAGAATATTGTCCGTTTGGCTCGAATTCGACCCAAGGCAGTCCTCACTGGTGAAGAAGAATGAGAGGCGCATGGTGGGCAAAGGGAGTCCCTTTCCAATGTCAGCCAGATTGTGGCCGGTGTTGTGATCAACCTGGAGGCATCGTCTATCTCGCCCCAACAGATGCAGAAAGACTTGCAGAACATGCGAAAATGGATGTCGAGTCATGGCTAAAACGAGATTGTACAAAAACACTTGATGGTCGTTACGTGCTCCGTTCACGTCAAGGTGATGGCGTG
>DAKQ01000087.1:0-7919 GCA_002496635.1 Euryarchaeota archaeon UBA82
CAACCACCCATTGTTTTGATATACGGTTCTCTGGTCAGCAACTTGTTAAGAGGGGCTCACATGCTGGAAAACCGATATAAAAAGAATTCAGAATCGAACATACTCACGTCAATAATTTTAGTTATGCTCATGGTCTTGAGCACAACTATTGCAATGATGATTCCAACTGAATGGGATGAACCTGAAACGACAGTCGATGTTGAATACAGCCCTATGGAAAGCAGCCCAGCTATGCAATCAATGAATCAAGCAGGCCAGGGTAATTATGACGGCGCTGCAACGTTCAATACAGATAATGTCCACCCCTCTCTTCAAGACATTATGTGGACTGATACCGGTGTTGCATCAGGCGTAATCCATGACATTACGGCCATTGAAGCGATCATGTCTTCAAACAATTTCCTCATCGAAGAATCAAACCGCGACGATCACGACAACGACGGAATTAGCGATTTGTATGATCTTGACGACGATAATGATGGAATTTACGATTTACTTGAGCGATTCGATGGTTGCTTTGGAACAGACCCATTCGACCACGACAACGACGGAATCCTCGACATCGATGATTATGATGATGACAACGACGGAATTCTTGAAGGACCAATCGATTATGCTGCACTCGAAGCACAAGGATTCGATCCTCGAAACGTTTCTACAGACCGATATGTTGTCGAAACAACCCTCCACCCTTGGATATCTCCTCCAACAGCGGTCGGTGCTTTCTATCTGGCCGATCAACACCCATACGACCACGATAACGATGGCGTAACTGATGAAGATACAGATGGTTCAGGAGCGGGCCGGTTCGACGAAGACGACGATAACGATGGCCGAATTGACCAATTCACATGGCCTTGCGATTTCGATAATGATGGAGTGAGAGACTACTTCGATGAAGACGACGACAACGACGGCGTTGCGGACGTTGAAGATTCAAATCCTTATGATGCAACAATTATGACCTCACACACACAAGCAGGCAACCTTTTCGTAACCCCAGTAGTATGGGATTTCATTGATTACAGAGATTATTCTGGTGGCGTAAATTACGTAACACTGGAAGCTGCAAGAGTGGATGCAAACGACGAGTTTGATTGGCAAGGCGGTGCAACCGGAGATGGTGCTGCAGGGACCCCTTCATTCACCGATATCATCGATGGGGATCTTGATGGTGATGGCATTCCAAACTTCATCGATCCAGACAACGATGACGACGGCACTCCGGATTCAGCGGATACCGATGATGATGACGACGGCATCCTCGATATGTTCGACCCTGATGACGACAACGACGGCATTCCAGACGTTTGTACAAACGTCGATTACAACAACGATGGCCTAAGCGATTATACCTGGACAAACAGAACTCCATATGAAACTCCAGGAGGCAATACAGACGGTAAAGCAGGAGTGGATTGCGAACTTGATTACGACCAAGATCTTGATGACGATCGTCTCCGGCCTTTCGACCAAAACTACAACGCAATTTACGACTGGCTTGACCCAGATATGGGAGGGACAACTTCTCCAGACAATCTAGGAAATGTCTTGGTAAGTGGAGATGCTACAAACTTTGAGTACGATACTGATGACGATAACATCGACAACGAAAATGATAGTTTCCCTCTTGACAAAGCATCCGACGTTCTGGCTTGGAACTGCCCAACCGCAGCAAACCCCAACCCAACAAACCCTGATCCTCGATGTCAAACACGTCGTGCTTCTTTCTCACAATTTAATGACTGGGATGGCGATGGTATCCTAAATTGGGAAGATATCGATGATGACAATGATGGAATTATCGATATGCTCGATATCGATTGGGATTGCGACCTTGACAACGATGGAGACCTTCACGCCATCAACGGGGCATTATACCGTGACGACGGTCCAAACGCTGTCGATTCTGACATCGATGGAGACGGTCTAGAAAACGACATTGACTGGGACGATGACAATGATGGACTTTCTGACTTGTACGATCCAGATGACGGAAACTGCGGTCTCGTAGATCCTGACCTGAACGACGCGTTCCAGCAACCCGCTTACCCTGTTGGCGATGGCGGAACACTCACCGGTGGAGCAGACAACCAAGATTATGCAACCAATGCCGATCTGTATTGGAGTCTGGTTTTCCTACACAACCCGTTCTCTGAGATGATGCTCGATTACAATGGATACGACGGTACAACAAACCCAGTCACTCCAGGAACAGTTCCTGAATTTTACTGGTTCTTATTCGCACGCTGGTCCTCCTACAATGGTGGAAACGAGTGGGATATTGACAGTGATGGAGATTCTCTTGTAAACGGCCTTGATATTGATCAAGACGGAGACGGCCTACCAGATTGGTGGGACCAAGATGAAGGAAATGATGGGATTCAAGACGTCAACGATGTTAAGATGGGCGGTACAATCAACATGACTTCATGCGGAATTACAGTAGGAAACCTCGGACAAGGTTTCGTCTGCGGATATTCCTACGCAATTGCATATCAAATGCCACTTAATGGAGTAAACGCCCAATTCGGTCTTCCATATTCAACTCGACCTGATGCAGTCGTCGACCAAGGAGCAACAGCTGGGGGAGCCTCAGGAAACTGGTCCTGTACCCCAGGTGCACAAGGCGGTTGCTGGCATTATGACTTCGGAGGAGACGGTAATACCGACTCTGCGATAACATATCTACAAATGCAGAACAACCGAGACTCGTTCGTCACTTGGATGGGTCTTGCCACAGGAATTTGGCAATGGAACTCAGACAACGGCCCAGAGGCCGATTTCCCAGACGAACTCGGGGCTGATTTACTTCAAAATGATGTAGACGGGGACATCGATGGAGATTTCTACAACAACACCATCGATCTTGACGATGATTATGATTCCGTCTTTGATTGGTTTGATGTTGATGATGACAACGATGGCCTATGGGATTATTTTGAAATCGATTCAAATGACGACCTTGATGATGATGCTGGCCAAGAGAATGGCAACTTCTTCTCAGGCACAAATTGTGTAGACAATGACGATGACGGAAACGATGCTGATGCAGATGACGATGGATTCTATCAAGCAGTTTGGGACCGAGGCGACATGACTCTCGGTCTTCTTCAACCCAAGGTATACGATGTTGACAATGACAACGACGGCGTACCTGATGGAGAAGACGTTGATGACGATAACAATGGAGTTCTTGACGCCGATCAGGAACTTATTGCAGGATGTTTCTGGGGCGAAGAACAATCCACATGGGATCACGATAACGATGGAATTGTTAACTGGGCAGACGATGACTGGGATGGCGATGGAATCAGCAACACTGTTGAACTACAAATTTCCATAACTCAAGCATTTGACCACGATAACGATGGCGACAGAGATGACATCGACGTCGATGATGACGAAGATGGAATGCACGACGAAGACGAAGTCATGTTGTGGCCTGAACGATTTGACCGAAACTCAACCAATCCATGGGACCACGATGACTTTGGAAGCGGAGAGGCACTTGCCAATCCAACTGATCCATTCACAGGCCCAGACGTAATTGATCAAGACGATGACAACGACACCAGAGCAGATGCTGATTGGGACCATTTGGAAGAAGGATTCTCTTCAGACCCGTGTTATGCAGGGGCTCTTTCCTCAGACTGGGACTCAGATAACGACTGTACACTCGATGAAGATGACAAGGCTCCGACTTACATCACACTTGATATGCCAGGCAATCTTTGGATGGATGCACAAAGTCCAGCGATATTTAGTGGTGTAGTGCAATGGGTTAACCCAATCACACAAGTGTTGGAGAATGCAAGTAACCTTCCAGTCCAAATCCACATCGAATGGGCTGCAAACGGAACCACCGCAATCGAAACGACAAACATTCTAACAGGACAAGATGGCCGCTTCTCAGTAGGTCAATTCCTCTATCCAGAAGACATTGTTGTAGGTGATAATACGACCTACAAGGTCTATGCTGTTGTCACCGAGATGTTTGCATTCAACGGTGCTACATCAGCTGACTATTTGGTCGGTGTTGAGGCGAATATGACTATTGATCCAAGCAGTAACAACTGGGAATTCTTTAGAAGTGATGAACAACAGTTGTGGTTAGAATTTTATTCCTACTATACTGCCGATTATCAGCGTGGAATCTACTCAAACCCGATTCCATATGCTCCGGTAACCTTCTCTTTCTATGGCGGACTGTTTGGCAACCTTACTGAGCCAACCAACTTTACCAACTTCGATGGCCTCGGTTACCGAGCAAATTCCTTCGGTTTGACTTCCGTATCCTTCGAACAAGTCGGAGGGGCAAGCGGTGTCTGGAAGCAAGTTCAATTCAATTCGACAATGGATAACGGAGCGGGCGTAGCACCTGGCGGCCTTGAAGAAATTATTTGGAACAACAATACGAAGGTCCACGATATCGTTCAGGACTCAAACGGTTTGTCCGCTCAGTACGAGCGTGTCAATACGAGTTTACCTGCAGGCGATTACAGCTATATCGGACGGGTTCAACCTGATCTCGCTTCAGAATATCCGTTCCCATTCTTACACGGTGACGAAGACGACCCTCGTTCAATGCGTGTCATGCACAGAATGAATATTGCTGGAACAATGACGTTGGAAGGAACTCAACCAATTACATTCTTCGATGCAACCATCAACAATGGCGATGGAACATTCGGTAACTGGAGATATATGTATCACGGCCCTGCGCTTACTGCAGCTGGAATCGACTACAATGAAGTATCTGCTTACAAGGCCTACAGTACACTGTGGGATGGTAACGATGCTTCTCTGACTGGAGAGGCAACTAACATCATCGATTTCGTTGATGTCAACGCCACACATTGGTTCATTACACTTGTTAACGGTGGAGATTCTAATCTCCCTCCATGTGGACAAGTTGATCCAAGTGATCCAGACAGCCCAGTTCGCTGCGAAATCGTTCCAGAAATGGACACAGGGACGTCTCTCGGACTTGCAGGCGATGTTTCAAACAGAACTGAAGTTCCATGGACAATCGACCCAATCGCAGTTCAACTTGACAGAGACCGCAACGGTATCTTCAGCAGCGGTGGAGAGACGCAATTCACTCAAACACCAAAGTGCCGAGATGCTCTTGGCAATGACATCCTCATGACCCTACAGGGTGATGAAACAGAATGTCAATCGAAGGGTGGGACTGAAGCAGTCTACGATTACAACTTCACATGGGAAAGCCAATTTTCATCTGGAACGTACGGCATGCGTGTCGACTTCACAAATTCAGCATACTACTTCACAGGTAATTCATCAACGCTTGCAACCACTGGTGCATACATCAACGTAACAGTCGTCGGTACAACAGACTTCCAACTAACGTCAATTCCACGTTTGTATCGCAACACAAACACATCTATCCAGGCTCGTTTGGTCGACAACTCTCTACAACCTGTTCGCGAAGCACCGGTCAACTACACGTGGTCATTCGATGGTCGAACAGAGACAAGTTACACCGATACTAACGGATTCTTTGAAATGCCATTCAACATTACTGCAGACGATGACTTAGGCTCATTCACATTGACCTTCGATTATGAAGGAACGCCATTGCTCAAACCAAGCAATGCCGTGCAACAGGTTTGGGTAGTTTCCAGAACCTATGTTTCTGTAATTTCTACTGATGGTAACATACGACAAAATGGTGATCTTTGGGACTTTACCGCTCAGGTGAAGGACGATAACAAAACGTTCGAATACGATTCAGGCGGACGCGACCTCGACGGTACAACAGCGCCAAACGGCGGTCTCGTAGATGTTATCTTCGAAGGTACTGACTTTGACAACGTCCAGCATCGTCAAGTTATTGCAACACTCGCGCCATCTGCGGGTGTTATTTCATTGCCTGAAACTCAACCAGACAACGCCCATTTGTGTTATTATGACGGAAATGGCGATGGCTTTGCCGACCGAGATTTGAATCAGAACGGTGTTCTAGAGCGTTTGGAAAGCGTTGGATGTTTGAAGGCTGATATCAGCCCATTGAATCCAAGCAACCTTCGAGATGACCCAGAGTCTTTCCTACCAGATGGATTCGGCCCAGTCAATGTTATTCTCCGATTCGAAGAATCATTGCCAAACGAAGGCTGTGCTCCTCTAGATGCAAGTTACCTTGGCCTACAAGGACAATGGGATCCATGTGCAAATGTACCTGGGAACAACCATTTCAGAACAATCATGACCTACAACGCAAATGGATTCTCTCTGATTGGAAGAACAATCTTGTCAGTTGACGATCAGATTGTATACACAAGCGAAATTGATCCAGTTACCGGTTTGGTCGTTCCAAAGCCAATGGTTGTCACAGGACAGCTAAAGGATGAACTTGGAACCAACTTGACAGACCGTACAATCCGTGTAAGTTATGAGATGGTAAACGGCCAAAGTGGTCCAGTAAATTGCAACGCTGGTGTGACTGATAGCGATGGATTCTACTCCATCGCTTGCCCACTTTCAGATGCAACTGCTGGTAAGACAAAGGTCACAGTATCGTACTCTTCTTATGATAACAACGATGCATTCCGTTACGACAACAAGACGGTTCAAACCGAATTCGATGTTTTCTCGAACTCAACCCTTGCAATAAACGAAGTCGGGCCATTCAAGTCCAGTGTCGATACATACACAGTAGACGGACTCTCTTACCCAGTTCTTTATCTGAAAGAATCCTTCCACGTTGATGCCCTTCTCAGTCAGAGCAACGGGCGCTCCGTAGGCGGGAAGTGTCTGAACATCTATCTTGACCCAGAAGAAAACATTCGTCCTATCGCAACAATTCGTACAAGCGATGTCGATGGAACTGCAGAATGGTTTAGTGGAGATCCACTCCAAAACCCAACACTGCGTGGTGTGGAATTAACTGGTGGTAAGAAGGAAGGATTCAGAACTCTGCGAGTTGCCTTTGAACCAGACTTCAACATCCCGGGAGGTTGTGATAAGGACGTCGAGAATGTTCTCAATGGTTCATTCGCAGAACTCGATGTTTTGGTACGATCTCGTGTTGACATGCAAGTCGAAACCACTTGGTACAGAGGCGGTGCAGCAGGTGTTCCTGAAAATACCCCAATTATTGGAGAAGTAGCACTTCTACGTGACAGAATTGACGTTTCGATTGAGAATGAAGAAATACAATTTATCCGCCAATATCGAGATGAAACCGGAGCTTGGGTAACAATGCCTGGTGGAACAAACAATTCAATTACGAACGAACAAGGAATTGCTCGTTTCGAATGGAATTTCGATGGCCGGATATGTGATGGGGAGGAGTGTACTGGAGAATGGCAAGTTATTGCTGTCTACGCAGGAAGCACTAACTTCCAAGCATCCCAAAACAACATTACCTTTGCAGTTGATTACAAAGAAGCGGTTGCCGAGGAGAAAGCAGGCTTCTTCTCTCCAGAAAATTTGATGGCTTATGGTATTGTTCTGATGGCTCTACTTGTTGCGAGTGCGCTTTATTATCGTCGAGCAATGAGTCGAAGACAAGTACAGTCGCTACGTGGAATTCTCACTGATACGATGATGCAACTCGAAGCGAGTAACGAATACATCAAGATCATCTTTGATTGTTACAAGAACCTCGTCAAGCACTTCCGTAAGTACGGCTTCATGAAGAAGGTTTACGAAACCACTCGTGAATTTGAGGCAGCAGTTCGTGCAGCATTCAACATGGTTCCTCCACAACAGTTGGATGGTTTCCTTACCATATTCGAAGAAGCACGTTATTCGGATCACAGCATCGGCATCCTACAACGTGATCAAGCGATTAGCACACTTGGCGCAATCACCACTTCGATCACAGCCGCATTAGGTGAAGATTCGATGGTGAAGAGGTATGAAGGCACAGGTTTGTACGATAAACAAACCAA
>DAKQ01000087.1:8152-16014 GCA_002496635.1 Euryarchaeota archaeon UBA82
GCAATCACCACTTCGATCACAGCCGCATTAGGTGAAGATTCGATGGTGAAGAGGTATGAAGGCACAGGTTTGTACGATAAACAAACCAAAGCTGGAGAATTTGTTGCTGCAGACGGAACAATCCGTCAAGCAGGAATCGTTGATGGTGAATCAACCGACTTCAAGATTTGAAGCGTGAACGAACCAATAGAAGGATTGGCTTAGCCAACCTTCAAGGGTGGGATGCGCTCTCAAGTTATCATGGAAGACTGGAAGATACTCATCGACCGAGCTATGCAGCAAGAAACTCAGAACACAATTGAAGCACACAAAATATACGGTGATGCGGTACGTTCAGCCCTTGCTCAAACACAAATGCTCCTTGGAGATTTGGAAGCAGCACAAGTGATTGAAGCCTTGTATGGAGCCCTTGTAGCATACTCGCAACAAGTCATGCTTCGAATGAAAGCAGAAGATCCAGAAGTAGGCGGAGTCGATCACGCATTCCGTGCAGGCCAAGCATACGGAGTATCTTGTGTTCTCAACCATCTTATCGATCAATTAACCGACGTGGCCGGAATTACAGCTCTCGGCGCTCTTGATGATTTCTCAGATACACTTCACGATGAAATTATCATTCAAGGCCGTGCTGCTGGTTTAACCGTCGAACTCTTAGATGCAAAAGGCGAAATTCTGTTCGATTAAGTTCTGCTCTCGCGTCGGTGGCTTCATAACCAGCAGGTAGGTCGCGAGAATGCCTCAAAGCATCGAGGGAGTCATATGAGCAAGCCAATACGAAAGACAAACGCAGATTTGGTCGAATTAATCGGTCAACTGAAAGCCCAGTCTCGTGATACCGGTGTTGCACTATGGCGAGATGTTGCTCAGCGCCTCTCCAAGAGCCGCAAGAACTGGGCCCAACCAAACCTAAGCCGCGTAACTCGTTACGCTCCAGAGGATGCAACCATCCTTGTACCTGGGAAACTGCTTGGATCTGGTGAAGTTACAGGGAACCGCACCATCGCCGCCTACAGTGTCAGCACAAGTGCACGAGCTAAGATTGAAGCCGCTGGTGGGAGAATTCTCACTTACGGTGAATTGATGAACGAAAACCCAAAAGGAAACGGGGTGATTATTCTTGGATGAAGCACAAACCTACGTCTTTGACGCAGATGGACTTGTCCTAGGACGTCTTGCTTCCACAGTAGCAGACATGCTTCTGAAGGCTGCACGCTCAGATCGTGATGACAAAGTTGTCATCATTAACTCAGAGAAAGCAATCGTTTCGGGAAGTTCACGTTCAGTATTCCAAAACTATCACGATAAATATGCTTTGAATCACGCTCGCAAGGGTCCTTTTTACCCACGTATGCCTGATATGATCCTCAAGCGTACAGTTCGTGGAATGTTGCCTTACCAAAGAAAGAGCAGTGGCCGCAGAGCACTCCGAAATCTACGTGTAGAAATCGGATGCCCACACCATCTTGCTTCAGGCATGCCAGAAGGCCATGTCGAAGGCGATGACAGTAAAATTCGCAAATCCTTGCCAGAAAGCTATGTTCGCCTTGGCGACATCAGCGCAAGTCTTGGTGCACCATCGCACCGATGGACTGGAGGTGAACAATGATGGCACGTAAGAAGAAGTCGGTAGAAAGTTCAGGAAAGAGAAAGACCGCGGTTGCAAGAGCATCTGTCAAAGCAGGAAAAGGACGAGTTCGTGTAAACAGTGAACCGATTGAAATTCTCCAACCATCTCTTGCACGCCGTAAGGCAATGGAGCCACTGATTATTGCTGATGCAATGAATCGCCTCTCCAAAGTAGACATCAATCTGACCACTAATGGTGGAGGAATCATGGGCCAAACTGACGCAATCCGTACAGCGATTGCTCGTGGCCTGGTTCACTACAACGGTGGAGCAGAAGGAATCGACGAAGAACTTCGTGATGAGTACCTACGATTTGATCGTAGCCTCCTTGTCAACGATCCTCGTCGTAAGGAAGCAAAGCACCAACTCGGACGTGGTGCTCGTCGCAAGAAGCAAAAGTCCTATCGATGAGGTGATGAAAGATGATAATTCCAATCCGTTGTTTCAGCTGTGGTACCGTTATAGCTCATAAGTGGGAAGCGTTCAATGAAAAACTCGCAGAGGGTGCAAGCGTTAGTGATGCACTCGATTATGTAGGTTTCAAGCGCTACTGTTGCCGACGTATGTACGTTGGACACATTGATTTGATCGAAGAAATCGTTCCTTTCAGTGCTCAGCACAAGTGAAGATATCTCGGGCCTGTGGGTTAGCTTGGCCTATACTTGGCGGCTGGGGGCCGTCAGACCCCAGTTCAAATCTGGGCAGGCCCACTCCGTCGATATCCATGGTTAACCCCTGACCGATTAGCCTTGCATTGATATGGTCCAAACGCTAGCACATGCTATGCGCTCCCGAGCCGTTGCATTGTTTGCTCTTCTCTTAGTGACTAGCCTTGCCCCATTGGTGTCTTCAGACCTGACGATTACGGCTTCAGATACAACGTGGGGTGGAGTGAACCGAACTCTCGACGGGAATGTAACGGTTTCCGCCACCTCAACTCTAACCATTGAGTCAGGGGCAGTTATTGACACTGGAGAATACTGGATTCAAATCGATGGCTCTCTTATTGCAACCGATGTCGAATTTATGTCGAGCATTACGCCTGCAAGCCAAGGCTCTACAGGAGCAGGTCTTTGGCCAGGAATCATTGTTTCATCAACTGCAGATGCGGTTCTGTCCAATGTCACTATTCGAGGAGCGGAGTCTGCTCTGGCAGTTCATGGGGACGTGACAATCCATGAAGAAATCTTGATTACAAACAGTTACATTGGCATCGATATTCATCCATCAGGAACAGTAGTAGCCGAAAATGTGACAATGGATACAATTGATATTCAAGCAGTCAATAACGAAGGCCAATTCACAGTTACGACAGGAACATTCACCAATACTGCAACTGGAATCCACTCCTCAAATCATCTCACAGCATCAGATATAACATTCAATCAAACCGGTTTCGCCCTCGACATCGTAGCGGGGGACGCAGCAATTACAGGGCTAGGGCTAGACAATGTTAGTGTAGGCATAGGCTCGGATTCAGGAGCAACAACCTCTGTAAACAGCATTTTTGGCCAATCTGTGGCCCTTCTCATAGATGGCTCAGGCACGGATGATTTAACCCTCTCAAACGCCCTTCTTTCTGGAGATCGTCTTCTGTGGGGTGCGGTTGAAAGCATCTATCTTTCTGATGTTGATTTCACTCAACAGTCGCTTGATAGAACTGCCATCGATATACGCTGTACACTTGATTGCAACTTCGATGACATAACCCTCTTACAAACAGAAATTGGCTTTGACATCGATGGGCCAGGGGTTACTGAGATTATGAACAGTAATATTGATTCCACAAATCTCGCTTTACGAGGCTCTGGAGATGGCTTACTGATTCTCAAAGAATCTAATTTCACATCACAAGAGAAAGTAATGACGTTATCTGGTCTCGATACTGAGATAACAGGCACAAATGCAGAGTTAAGTCAAGGTGACGGACCAGCAATAAACGTCTTGGAAGGTCAACACGATTGGAATGAATTCAATGTTGAAAAGGCCTACAGCAGTTCTGATGTTACATCCGTTGGTATCGATGCATGGTATTCTTCAATTCAATCAACAGACCTAACAACAAACGGCTATTCAACAGGAGCAATCTTTGAAGACAGCACTCTTACAGCGGAAACTGCAATATTCATCAATGGTAAAACAACAGGTATCTACGGAATTCAGTCCACATTAACGTTCGAAGATTTGTCAACATCAACCCAACAATATGGCGTTCGATTAACGGATGAATCTCACCTACAAACATCAACATGGGCCGCAAATCTACACAATACGCCTCTTCTTCTTGAACAAGATTCAACAGCACATGCTCGTACATTTGCTCCACAGAACACCGCTCAAGGATCATCTGACGCAGTTGGCGATGGAACGTTCCTCTATGGAGGACCAACAACAAGTACAGTCTCAACAACTGCATATGGATATCTTTACGAAACATATGTGTCTTTCACTGATATCAACAATCAGCCAATTCAAGCAGAGGCCTACGCTCACAATTTCCTCTCAACTGGAGATACAAATGGCGTTGCTTCTCTCCCTCTCCTGTCAACGGGCTCTATGGTCGATGTTCTTTACCAAGGAGCAGGTGTTCGAGCAGAATTGATTGGAAATCAAGCGGGTCAGTCGGTTCAAATCATCACTGTGCCTCAAGGAGATTGGAATCTTCCATCATCGTCTACAATTGTTCTGGGAGCAAAACCAGACGGTAGTCCTCATATGCTTAATGGAAATCTCAATTTCGCAACAAATTCTCAACTCAAACTCATCGATACAACGCTGATTGTAGATTCATCATCAGCCGTTGATCTTGGGGCATCGGGCACCTTAACGGGAGACGGGGGGATTCTCAACGCTACATCATTATCCTTGAACGTCCAATCCACTTTTGCATCTGAAGGAAATGGTTTAGAGATTCAATCACCAGTCTCATGGTCATGTTCTTCAGCACAGTCAATTAGCAGTATTCGATTCACATCTTCGCTTTCTATCGGAGCATTATGTGAAGTTGAAATGACTGGAGGTGAAGCCAACCAACAAATTACCGTAGGTACAGGAGGCTCCTTCTCGCTCTTTTCAATTCTCGAAATCAGTGTTCTCGATAAAGGAACTCCTGTCGAAGGAGCGACGATTATCGTGGACGGCCAAACAGTTTCAACCGATGCGTTAGGAGAAGCAACAGCTCAAACAACAGCCCGCACAGTAGATTCTCAAGGAGATGTCCAAGGAGGCATCAAAACTGTGACTATGCAAATTCAGTCGTTTACTGAGTTCTTTGCTTGGGATACAAAGAGATCAACAAGTCATACCTTCATGGCTTCAACAGTTCCTACAGGGACAATCAGTTCATGGCTGGTTCTGGAGAAATCATGGAGCCCATATCGCCTTGAGGGAGATTTGACAATCGCTTCAACAACAAAACTGACAGTAAACGATGGCGTTGAACTTCGCATCGCATCACAAGCCATTATCGATGTACAAGGCGTCTTTGAAGCAGGCTCTGCAACCATATCATCAACAGGGTTTGGGGCACGGTGGGGTGGGTTACTTCTCGATGGAATTGTCGGTTCAAGAGTACAACTTTCAGGAACTCAACTCGTCGAAGGCTCCCCATTACTCACAGTATCTGGATACGGAGACATGGTGGCAGAAAATGTCAATTTTGCTCGTTCTGCAGGAGCAGACCCCTTGATTTCAATCACACAAAGCGCACAAGGTACAGTTTCACTCACCAATTCTCATCTTAGAGATGCAGGGACAATGTGCATCCAGTCACAAAGCCCAGACGCAAAGATTGTTTTGGAAAGCGTCGAATTCACTGATTGTAATGGGGATGCTGCATGGGTACGTCTCTCAGAAGTTGATGTTAACAATGTAACAATCAATGAAGGTATGGAAGATGGGCTTGCACTCATTGGCGTTACAGGACAGGTAAGTGGTGTAAAGACATCATCCTTCGTAGGCGACTCAACGGTTCGATTGGAATCGATTGGCGGCGATTTCATTCTTCAAGATTCTCAGATTTCAGCGGGCTCAGAAGTTGGATTAATCGCTTTCAATTGTGAAGATATTGTTCTTAGAAACTTGGAATTTTCAGGGGCTCCAGCGGTTGATATTGACGAAACGTCTGCTCAACTCGAACAAATAAACGCTCATGGAAACGGTGTTGGGACAGGAGTAACAATTCGGCATGGTAAAGCAGCATCGATGACGGTGTCAGATCTTTCGATTACAAACTATTCAGTTGGTCTCCGCTTACACGCTCATGACTTTGAAGAACCCGGCATAGCCTACATACAGAATCTCACAATTGACGCCTCCGATGCTCTTTCTGTCGAATATTATGATGCTCAGATTTCAGATTCTCAATTAGTTGGATCGATTTCAGTTGCGGGTAGTACAATCAACATGATTGACAGTTTTATTGGAACTACGAACTCACTGTCAGAAGATGGAATTCTTAACGAATGGAGCACCCACTCACTAAGCGCAATGCTCAATGGCGTTGTGGTCGAAGCAACATACGTCATTACCACTGAATTACTTGATGAGCCAAGCACTTACAACGGCCAATTTGTCGATGTTATCCTCCAGTACTCCAAGCACACAGAAACACAATCACAGTTCAGTACAACTGCAGCAATAGAGACGAATTCTGCAATGAGTCTGGTCAACAGTTCAACCTTCGAACTTGGAAACACCATGAACCAACAAGTCGTTATTTCACTCTTGCCAAACGCATCCCCAATCTCAAGTGTAAGCTCTCCTTATTCGGGTCAACGCTTCATGGAAACAACACCAATTGAAGTCATCTATACGGTTTCTGATGATACCACCCCACTTGCTAATATTGTCATGTCTTGGAAGGTGTTTGATGCACAAAGCCAACTTGTCTCAGAAGGGGTGCTCAGTGACACAGGCATTGCTTTCAACGTCACGAACATTGGGCCAGGGTTGTACGTGTTGCAAGTTATCGCAACAGATGAATTGAATCTCTTTTCCACTGTTGAGGTTGACTTTGAAGTAACGCTTCTGGATACGGATGGAGACTGGATTTCAACATGCAGTTCAGACACGTGGTTTGATGCAACAAAAGGGCTCCAATGCGGACCTGATATTTATGATCCAGACGATGACAACGACGGCCGCCTTGATGAAAACGATGTATGGCCAACAGATGCTTGTGCTTGGATGGACACAGATGATGATGGCCAACCAGATCGTATCGAATGTCCAGAAGGGAAGACAACGATGCTCTTTGAAGATCAAGATGATGATGGCGATGGGACTCCAGATGAACTTGAAGGAAAAGCATCATCAAAGAGTGAAGATCAAAGCACAGGCCTGCTTTTGATTGGGGGAATTATCGTCATTGTCCTCATCATTTTCTTTGTACGGACCCGTGGAAAGGGTCCTAAGAGTCTCGGCGAGATTGACGAACGTATGCTCTGAGGTGAAATGCTTGCTACCAAGTGCCGAACCCGTTGCATTAGCAGTGGTTGTTGTTCTTGGTGCGATTGTCGCTTGGGATGCATGGTGGTTGACACGACAGCACTTGGATATCCCTTCGTTTGGCGTTTTGTCAAAGAATGGATTTGCTTGGAAAAGCGAACAACAACACGAAGTCCTCCGCCAATGGGCAAATTTGGGATCTATGGCTGTAATGATGGCCTTGCCGTGGGGCTTTGCATCGTTTTCAGATACGCCAATTCTTTACGTAATCCTATGGGACGTATTACTCGGTTTACACATTATTTCCCTGCTCGTACCCAAGCGATATGCTGTTACTGCAACACATCTCTTTGCTGATGGGCAACGATATGAATGGAAACGACTTGTTTTGGCAAAACGGCAACCGAAAAAGCGGATCATGCTCTTGAGAAAAGGATGGGGGCCATTCGGCCCACTACCACTTGGGGGTTCGCGAGAAGATCTTGACCAAGCTGCAGAACGAATCATAGAGATTCTTCTTCCCGAGGAAGAGGAATAAGAGGTATCCCTAAGTGATTCCTCGGTATGAGAAAGACATGGAATGGGCACGAAGTGGCGATGACATCATGCTGGTGCTTGAACCAGGTGAAGAAATACACGCATCAATTCAGAAACTAGCAGATACACTGGATCTCAATGGGGCAGCAATCACAAGCGGTATTGGGAGGACTCGTAATTCCATCTTCGGATACATGGATTCAGATTTTGTTTATCATCGCAAAGAACTTGAAGAGCCTGCGGAATTGGTG
>DAKQ01000087.1:16346-18754 GCA_002496635.1 Euryarchaeota archaeon UBA82
AGACATGAAAATGGCTCTCCATTTACCCACCTACATGCAACATTTTCGAACGATGATTTTCTAACAAAATCAGGCCATCTGTTTTCAGCAACAGTATTCGTGGTTGCTGAGATCCACCTTCGTGTCATGACCGAGGTTGTAATGACAAGATGCCCAATGGTCGGTGGAGAATTTGTGGAACTAAAATTCCCATCATCATGAACCTTAAATGGGGTCGAGGAGGTGGAATACTATGGCCAATTCAGATTCGTCCGACAATGGCCAAAATCGGCGCATAGATTGGCTTGCTGAGCAAATTGCATATCATTCCGACCTCTATTATAATCAAGCAAAAACTGAGATTGCAGATTCAGAATTTGACGCCCTGTGGGATGAATTGAAGCAACTCGACGCAATGCATCCACAATTGCAACGAGTGGGTGCAGAAATCGACCCAGGGACGGTCAAAGTAGACCATATGTTTCCCATGCGCTCGCTAAACAAAGGCACAACAGGTGAAGACATAGATCACTTTGTGCGAGAATCCTCTCTTGAGGCTAGACGTTTCATTTCTCAACCTAAACTCGATGGGTCGGCTCTTTCTCTTGAATACAGAAAAGGACGTCTCGTGCGAGCAGCAACCAGAGGCAGTGGAAATCGTGGAGAGGATGTTACGAAAAATGCTCGCCGAGTAGAAAATGTCCCTAGTACACTTGGTGCAGAAGTGGATGTTCACATCCGAGGCGAAGTTGTCATGCGTAAATCAACATTTGAAGAACGGTATGCGGATGTCTCCCCCAATCCAAGAAATCTAGCCGCAGGTGCATTACGTCAGAAGAAAGCAGAGGGCAAAGCAAATGCAAGCGATTTGGTTTTTCTCGCATATGACGCGAAGTTCCCAGACGAACCCTTGCGCCATCCCGATTCATCACCTCCACCAGCCACCAACAATGATAGTGAAATTCTTTCCTGGCTCACAGAGACTGCTGGAGTTACCCCCGCACCGTGGGTCATTACTGAATCAATCGATACGAGCGAATTAACATCAGGTCTTTGCAAAGAAACAGAAAAATGGACTTCCCAACGGGAGGACTATGAATTTGAAATTGATGGCTTGGTTTTCAAAGTGGACGATCTTTCGAAACGAGATTTACTCGGTATGACAGCACACCATCCGAGGTGGGCTCTCGCATGGAAATTCCCTCCAGAAGAAGCCACATCCGTTTTACTTCATGTCGATTGGCAAACGGGTAGAACAGGAACCATCACACCGGTTGCTCGCATCGCCCCCCAACGTGTTGGGGGCGTTACAGTTGAGAATACAACACTCCACAATCTTGGTGAAGTCGAGCGCTTAGATATCCACATAGGCGATAAGATCAAAATTGTTCGAAGAGGTGATGTGATTCCAAAAATCGAAGCAAGTCTTGGACTAGCAACTCAGCAGGATTTGGAGGGGCGCATCCATGCAGACGGAGAACCATTCGATGGCCTGTTGCCTGATAGAATATCAATTCAAGCACCATCCACGTGCCCAGCATGCGATGGTCCAGTTGAAATCGAAGGTGCATTTATCCGATGTATAGATGTCAACTGTGTTGCCCGAATGGGGAGGAGTATTCTCTACTATTGCCGTGCATTAGAGATGGACGGGGTTGGAGAAAAGTTGGTCGACCAATTGCTTGCTGAGAGGCACATCACTGGTATAGCGGGGCTCTATGAGTTGGATGAAGTCAAACTTCTTTCTCTAGAGAGGATGGGACAGAAATCTGCATCGAATGTCCTTAATGAAATAAACAAAACCCGTTCTATGACGTTTTCTAAATTCCTTCAAGCACTAGGATTACCAGGTATTGGCCCCGAACTGGCCCTTGCTATCGCCGTACATTTCCAACAACCTGCAGTGATGATGGCATGGGTTGAGGAAAGCCAAGAACAACCCGAGAGGCTCCAAGAGTTGACCGCACTTGAGGGAGTGGGAGATATCGTTGCGCTTCAGTTAAGAGACGGAATTAACATCCGCAGTAATGCGATTGAGAATCTTCTTTCACATCTTTCAATTCAAGCCGAGCAAGAAAAAATCGATCAAGGCCCCTTTGTTGGCATGACGTTCTGTGTCACAGGAACTCTTTCCGAACCAAGAAAAAGCATCCAATCAAGAATCAAAGCTGCGGGAGGAAAAGTCGTCGGAAGTGTTTCTGGCAATCTTTCAGTACTGGTTGCAGGAGAAAATGCTGGTTCGAAACTTGCCAAGGCTGAGAGTTTAGGCGTTACAGTTTGGACTGAAGAACGGCTTAATCAACAATTTCAAGGTGATTCAAAGGAAACTCCTCCTGACAAGATTCCCTCAGAACAGCCGACATTGTTCGATTATTGAGAAATTTTCTGTCCTATGGAACGAACTCTTTTACGCAATAAGTGCGAGGTTG
>DAKQ01000051.1:0-12149 GCA_002496635.1 Euryarchaeota archaeon UBA82
TCATTCTTTATTGAAGCTGTAAAGACCAAGATGTTCAATGTCCTTTCAACCACATGTGGAACTCTTGATCATGATATTGCTCGTTCCTACAAGGATTACTATCATGGTGCATTCGAGCTCGATGATATTGAATTGGGCGAGCATTCGTTAATGCGTTTAGGGAATGTTATTGTCCCAAATTCATCCTATGGAGAAATCATTGAAGCAGTTGTCATGCCAGCACTTGAAGAAATCTATCAAGATCGACTAAAGGAAACCGGCAAGACTGGTGCTGATGCATGGATTGGTTTCGGATCAATTCACCTTGTATGGGAACTTGGAAAGCGCATAGGGACACCAAACTCTCTCATCTATTGGGCTTGGAAAAATCAAATCCCAGTCTGTATCCCTGGCATTACAGACGGATCAATTGGTGCACAATTGTTCATGTTCCGTCAACGTCATCGTGATTTTCATATCGACACACTTGCAGACGAGCAAGTCATGTCTGACCTTACGTGGGATGTTGAAACATCCAATGCGCTCATGGTTGGTGGAGGCATCTCGAAGCATCACGTCATTTGGTGGAATCAATACCGAGGTGGTCTCGACTCAGCTGTTTACATCACAACTGCGCCTGAACACGATGGAAGCCTGTCTGGTGCTCGGCTTCGTGAAGCAATCAGTTGGGGCAAAATGCGTCCAGAAGCACCTCATATGTGTGTTGAAGGCGATGCAAGCGTTTTGCTTCCACTTCTTGGAAGTGACATATTCAACCGTTGATTCGGCCAGCTAAGTACAGCATGAGTCCAGTTCTCAACGGGCTGGTAGGTTGCCATCCTTGCTCATCGCATTGCATCAATACATCATGAAGTGCTCCAAGTGGAGGCCGTTCATGTTCGACAACATCCTGAATCGGGACGACACTGATCTTTGGAGAAGGCGGTTGATCGAGGAGAGAAGCAGTGAATGTTCCCTTCGATCCTGCTTGTGTTCGTTGCCAAAGCATCGAGAATTCATCGATGGTTTGCTGAGCAGACCATCCCCTGCGTCCCGCAATATCCACTGTTTCTGGTAGTATTGGAGAATGCAATGCTATACGAACTAATGCTTCCACGACATCCGATTCTGAAACCCAATAATGTATGCCAGTTGCTTGATACAAGGATTCTTTTTGACTCCATAATTGTTCAAGAAACGGATGGTTCAGGCCATTGTTTGGCCCCGTTGGAAGAACGTCATGCAATCGTATGTGCGAACAGGAACCTTCAGAGTCAATAGTTACAGTGTTCTCTTTATTGAAAAATGAGAAACAAACATCTGCATCAGTTGAGGCTTCGATAGAAGAGAGCCCTGTTGAAAGAATTGCTGCATATCTCTGCGAGTAGGATTCAACATGAGATGCATCGATGCAAACTGTGGACTCGAACATGAGCAAACGTTCAACAAACGATTGAGCAAGAGAACCTTCCAGATGTTGAATCTGTATTCGTCGCATTGTTCTCACTCAAAGGAATGCTTCGATTGCTTGTCGAGTAAGGTCAACAACCAGATCGACTTCCTCTGAGGTGATGTTGAAATTGGGCGTATATCGCAGAGCATTAACACCACCATGAATAACACCAAGTCCATGCTTTCGACACCAGACTTCAA
Source organism: Euryarchaeota archaeon UBA82 (assembly GCA_002496635.1). Taxonomy (GTDB): domain Archaea; phylum Thermoplasmatota; class Poseidoniia; order Poseidoniales; family Poseidoniaceae; genus MGIIa-L2. Next base: position 1,633 of record DAKQ01000051.1, read on the forward strand.
CCATATCGAATCCAACGACTTGAAGTCGTTCTGGATCAAGTTCAGCACATACCAATAACCCTGTGCCTTGAACTTCTAGGATTTCATTTGGATACTGCTTTTGCAATTCTTTGAGTTTTTCAACCATTTCTGCACCTCGTTCGCGGATATTAGTGCGGAGTTCTGGAGTAATGCGGTCAAGAACTGCAACAGCAGTTTCGAGTGCACGTGGGTTGGTTGTCATGGTGTTACCATAGATTCCAACAACATACAATTCACTAGCACGCTTGTTCATTCCAAGTACAGACAACGGGAATTGTCCAGCATTGAGTGCTTTCGACCATGCTTCAAGATCAGGCGCTTCAGCATCTTCAAACCCTTCATAGTCAACAACAGAAAGACATCCTTGCCCTCTCAAACCTGCTTGAACTGAATCGACCATGAGCATAGAACCATGTTCGTTTGTAAGTCGTCGTGCTTCATCGTAGAAGGCTCTGTCAACACATCGCCCTGGACTTCCTTCACCCTGGACAGGCTCCAAGGCCATCATTTCGATAAAGAATCCTTCATCGTCTGCACGCTTGAACATGGCTTGTAATGCAGGGATATCGTTTGCTGGTACGAGCAGGAGATTATCCATATCTCTGAAACTTGCAAGATTCTTCTTGTAACTGGACATACAAGAGTGAGATATTTGAGCAGGTCTACCTGTTCTTCCATGGAATGCACGCTCAACAGCGAGGAGTTTGATCGGCTTTCCTTCATGGCGACCACCAGGATCTGTCATGCTCTTTGCATTGACATCAGCAATACGTAGACTCACCGTAACGGATTCAGAACCACTGTTCATACAGATGAAACGATCAAATGGACAGTGACCACGAGCATGCCCAAGCTCCTTGCGCAGACGGTCCCCAAGGCGCTTTTGTGAGAAGGAAGGTGTCATTACGTTGGCCATAACCCAATTCTGTGACATTGCTTTGATGATTGAATCCGGTCCATGCCCGCTTCCAAGCATACCGTATCCGCCATTATCGTGAAGAACTGCTCCGCTGGAAGTTACCAGCCAAGGGCCTCGTCCTGCAATAGGGATGTATGGATTGACTGTTGCCGGTGCATAGAAGTTAACGTAATCTTCCTGAAGGTGTGGAATAAGTTCTGATTCTGGAAGACTCATAACACCCACTCCAAACTCTTCGACTAAACGCTTGTGCGCTTCACTTGCTTCGTTGATCGCTTGAATGAGTTGGGCATCGGAAGAGCAGAATCGGGCAATCGTTTCATCATCGAGCCCCACGGTTTCCTTTGCTCCGCTCGTATCTCGGAGGTGCTGAAGTATGGTGAGATAATTATCCGCCATGGTGAGAGGGTATCAAAGACCTCCTTTGAACATAGCCCTGTAGCCTGTTTCAAGAACTCTATCTTGGGAACCAAGACATACCCTCCACACTCTAAAGTAGAATATTTCAATTGGAATTTACTCTATTTTCGGTTTTTTTATCGCAAACAGCCTCTGATCATGAAATTATATTTTACTGAAACTAATCCAATTGAAATTGGAAAGTTTACAAAATGAAATCCCAGTATATTTTGATAATTATACGACATCTAAAAAACAAAATTAATTCACTCTGCCAATTGAGTTAGATGTTCTATAAATCAAAATTCCAATTGAAAATTTGATTATTGTAGTCGAAGAGTATAATAGGCGGGTCGGTTGAACCAAGGATAACCGGGCAAGTCCCGAGGAGATGGGAAAAATATGGCAGATAAAGAATACAACATCCAGGAATTAGTACACCGGGATGTATATGTGAACGACAAAAAAGTAGGAACAATTGTTGGTGAACGACACCATCCTAACGAGGCACGCGTCCAATCGATGCGAATCCAAGTTGAGACAGATGTCGCTGACGAATACATGCGTAAGCCTGCAGAACTAGCACCTTTACCAAAGGAATTAGTGCACAGCATACAAAACGATGGCACTGTAAAATTGTCAAAGTCTATGCGCGAACTACAACGAAGATGGAGAAATACCATCCGTGTTGATGAGAAACTCTACGCACCAGATGAAATGCTTGACAGAGCTGTCCTTGATAACCAAGGCAAAGAAGTTGGCGTCATCACCGACATGGTCAAAGTAAAGCGTACATACAAAGGATTCACAGTTCGAACTCGACTCCATGCTCAAAAGCAATATGGAATCGGCGCAGAAATCAAAATTCCAATCACGGCGTTCGCAAGAACTCGTGAGCGCCTCGACGAGATTGTTCTCTCGCGAACCTTTGATCGAGTCTTGCAGTTGCCTTCATACATCGCAATTAACGATCCAAATTTTGACGAAGAGTGATTTGTAAACGACCGTCATTCTTATGACAGGGTTGTGGGTCGCAGAGTTGCCCTTGCGCGGGTGGCTTAGTCGGTTAGAGCACCCGGCTGATAACCGGGAGGTCGCAGGTTCAAGTCCTGCCTCGCGCACCAACTCTCGAATTTTGCTTGTCGAAAGACTCGCAAAGAACATGAACGGGCGGCGTTCAGGACGTATTGAGGGGGAAAGCCATGGTCGTTGTCTCAGGAAGCAATGCGCAACAGGTAGCAGAACAACTTGCAGTTGCACTGAATTGGAATCATGTTCCGTTAGAAGCCCGACGGTTTCCCGATACTGAAGGATACATACGAATTCCGGAAGGCCAAATCGAAGCAATTCGTAAGGAACCTGTCGTGGTTGTTTCAAACACATTTCCAGATGCTGGTATTGTTGAAACACTTCTCATGCTCAAAGCAATTTCAGATGTTCGAAAAGGTTCTCTAGAAAACCTCCGTGGAATAGAACCTCAAAGAATGGAGAATATCGGCTCCGGGGTATACCTTGCGGTGCCATATTTTGGATATTCTCGGCAAGACAAGCGATTCAAGCCTGGAGAAGTCATATCTGCTAGAGCAATCGCCGATATGCTTGCAACACAGTGTGATGGCTTGACAGTACTCGATTTACATGCTCCACAGGTGCTTGAAAACCTCGATATTCCAGTGGCATTTACATCTGCAATGCCAGAATTGGCCAACCATCTACAATCTGAAGTTAAGCCAGATTTCATTCTCTCTCCTGACAAAGGTGCAATCGAACGAGCAAGTCAAGTTGCACAATTGATCGATTGCGAATTCTCTTATCTAGAGAAAACTCGAATCGACGCACATACGATCGTTCACAAAGCAAAGGATCTGGATGTGAGCGGAAAAGTTGTCGCAATCGTCGATGATATGATCGCAACTGGCGGGACAATCTGTCGGGCTGCTGATGCTTTGAGGAGTCAGGGTGCTACTGAAGTTCACGCCGCATGCTCGCATGGACTTTTCACTGGAGGGGCAATCCGGCGACTCACACAATTTGTCGATGGCGTTCATGCGACTGGTAGTTTGGCAAATCCACGTTCAGTCATCGATGCTGGTGAGGCCCTAGCCCGTGGTGTTCGGGAACTTCTTGGCAACTGACCGCTTTACTGTGTTCAATTTACTGTCCAATGCGTTTATATGGACGAGTTACAGCGGAAGGATTACCACACGAGGTAATACCAATGAGTGTACATGTACGATTTGAAACCCCAAGCGACGTCGCCGATAAGATTTATGAGCTCATCAGAGCAAATTCCGGCGGCCGAATTAAGAAAGGAAGCAACGAAGTAACAAAGTCCGCAGAACGCGGTACTGCGCAGTTTGTCGTCCTTGCAGAAGACGTTAACCCACCAGAACTTCTGGCTCACATTCCTTTGATTTGTGAAGAAAAAGGGATCCCATACGGATACGTCCCTTCCCAAGAATTCCTTGCTAAAGAAACAGGACTTCCTAACGGAGTCAAGACTGCTTCCATCGCTCTTATGGAAATCCCAAAGAGCAACACAGAAGCATTCAGCGCTGTACTTGAAACCATTAACGGACTCAAGAACTGAACACTGAGGTGAAATTAGATGAGTGATGAAACAGTAAGCGGATGGCCTGCTGAAGTTGTTGAGATTGTCGGCCGAACTGGTATGACAGGCGAAGCAACTCAAGTCAAAGTCCGTGTTAACGACGCACCTAACCCACGAGACGTTGGTCGAATTATCACACGAAACGTGATTGGACCTGTTCGAATGGGAGATATACTAATGCTCCGAGATACGGGAAGAGAAGCCCGTAAGCTAAACGCACGGTGATTATCATGCCAGAACGACGAGTTTGCACATTCTCCGGAGAAGAAATTGAACCAGGTACAGGAACTATGTTCGTCCGTAAGGACGGAAGTATCCTCTGGTTCAAGAACAGCAAGGCCCGCAAGAACATGGTCAAGTTGGGAAGAAATTCACGTAAGGTGAAGTGGACCCGACACTTTGTTCGTGGCGGAATTCGCTGATCTCATTCGGTGAACTGATAAAGGGGTCCTTGGTGGCTCAGGCTGGTGAAGAACATGGAAACAACCTACATTATGGTAAAACCTGATGGTGTACAACGAGGATTAGTCGGCGAAATTATTGGCCGTTTTGAACGAAAGGGTCTGAAATTAGTCGGTCTCAAGTCGATGGTACCAACCGAAGAAATTGCTCGTACTCACTACGATGTCCACAAGGAACGTCCGTTTTTCCCTGGATTAATCAAATTCGTAACATCTGGACCTGTTGTCTGCATGGCATGGGAAGGACGTGATGCAATCTCAGTCGCTCGTAAACTCATTGGTTCAACCAATGGTCGAGAAGCTGAGCCTGGAACAATCCGTGGAGACTTCGGAATGGACATGGGCTACAATATGATTCACGGATCAGATGCTCCTGAAACCGCAGAATTCGAACTTGGACTTTGGTTCCCTGAAGGACTCATGGATTGGAATAACACCATGGGCACCTGGGTTTACGAGTAAGGTTCATCCATCCTCCCCAAGGAGGTCGTGTTATGGACGAGACAGAAGACATCGCTGAAGAGCCAGTGGCTCGCGGCGAAAATCGTCAACCGATTGTTTCTGTTCTCGGTCACGTTGACCATGGAAAAACAAGTGTTCTCGATTTGGTTCGTTCACTCGGTAGTGATCGTCAAGCAAGCGTCATGGATCGTGAAGCTGGCGGAATCACACAACACATCGGTGCAACAGAAGTGCCTGCAAAAATTCTCAACGAAACATGTGCTGAATTGATGCAAGGGCGTCCCTTCAAATCACCCGGATTGCTCTTTATCGACACGCCTGGCCACCACTCATTCGCTTCTCTTCGAAATCGTGGTGGAGCTCTAGCAGACATTGCCATTCTTGTTGTCGATATCATGGAAGGTTTGCAACCACAAACGATTGAATCGATCAATATTCTCAAACAAACAAAGACTCCATTCGTTATCGCTGGAAATAAAATTGACAGAATTCATGGATGGAGATGTCAGAAAGACCGTTCCTTCCTTGCATCGTTGCAAGACCAACGTCAAGATGTTGTGGATTTGTTCCAACAACGATACTGGAAACTTGTTGGTCAAGTTTCAGAGCATGGAATCAACCTAGAACGATACGACCAAATCAAGGATTTCAGACAATCGTTCCCACTTGTTCCAATGTCTGCTAAAGAAGGTGAAGGATTGCAAGATCTTCTCACCGTCACCGTTGGATTGGCAGAACGTTTCCTTGAGGATCGCCTTACAGACACGCTCGGACCTGCTGAAGGAACCATCCTTGAAATGAAGGATGAAATTGGAATGGGAAAAACCATCGATGTTATTCTTCACCGTGGTTCCCTCAACGTAACCGATACGATTACTGTCGTCAGTGCAGATGGTCCGTTTGATGTTCGTATCAAGGGACTGAAGCGTGCTCGTGGAATGTCAGAGATGCGTGATGCAGGAGACCGATGGGAATCAGTCGATACCATTCATGCCGCTGCAGGTGTCAAAATTATTGCACAAGGACTTGAGAAAGCTCTCGCAGGAACAACGATTCGACTCTCAAGCGAAGAAGCCTGGGAAGAAGCTCGCAAGGAAACCCAAGTCTCTGTTGAACTCGATGAAGAAGGAATTGTCATCAAAGCAGACACCATTGGTGGACTTGAAGCACTTGCATTTGAACTCAAGAAGATCGAAGTTCCTATTCGAAGAGCAACGGTTGGTCCAGTCAACAAAAGAGATCTCATGACTGCTGAGGCTGCAAGCAGTCCCTTGAATCAGATTATTCTCGGGTTTTCAATCGAACCAAATAATGAAGTTCGTTCCCTCGTCAATCAAGGCGATGAGAGCGTCACATGGATTGGCGGTGATATCATTTACCACATTATTGACCAATTTGAAGAATGGAAGGAGGAACGCAAGACTGCAATTGATGCTGCAACTCGAGAGAACCTCATCTACCCTGGTAAACTTCTCTATCTTGAAAATCATACATTCCGTAACAAAGGACCTGCGATTGTTGGTATGAGAGTTCTTGGTGGTCGTGTTCATCTTGGTCAACGATTGATGAAGGTTGATGGGACTGCAGTTGGTCAAATTCGAAGCCTTCGTTCTCGTGCAAGTGACGAACTCAAAGAGGCAAAACAAGGCGATGAAGTCGCTGTTGCGATCATGGGTCCAACGGTTGGAAGGCATATCGAAGAGTTGGAACAATTCTACGTCGATATTCCTGAATCCCACGTTCCAAGACTCGCAAAGGTTGAGTTGACTGAACTTGAAAAGGAGATTCTTGAGGAGATTATCAAACTCCATCGTAAGGATGACCATTTCTGGGGTCGACGGCACATTGCGTGATGTTTGTTCGACGTAAGAACGGCATACATTCAAGTATCATGTCAAGCGGACGTAAGGCTGAGAACACATAGGGTGATTCATGATGGATGCTGGATTTTCACAACAAAACAGCGGCGGCGACGCCCGAACACAAGATCTCATTCGAACCGTTGCAGATATCTCGAGCGGTTTGATGAACGAAGTAAGCAAGGTCATCATCGGAAAGAACGAGAACCTACGTCGAGTAACCGTTGGAATTCTATCCAATGGTAACATGCTTCTCGAAGATTTTCCTGGACTTGCGAAGACGCTTCTAGCAAACACCTTCGCACGTGCACTTGGATGTAAGTTCAAGCGTGTTCAATTCACACCTGACTTGCTCCCTTCAGACATCATGGGTACATACATGTACGACCAAAAGTCTGGTGAATTCAAGTTGCGTGCAGGTCCATTGTTCTCAAACATCCTACTCGCTGACGAGATCAACCGTGCTCCTCCAAAGACGCAAGCGGCTTTGCTTGAAGCAATGGAAGAAAAGCAAGTAACCATTGAAGGTATTACCCACAAACTTCCTGCTCCGTTCGTTGTTCTTGCAACGCAGAACCCAATTGAACAAGAAGGAACATACCCGCTTCCTGAAGCGCAAATGGACCGTTTCCTCATGAAGATGAGTATGGGTTATCCAGACCGTGCTGAAGAGAAAGCAATTCTTGCTCGACGTAAGTTGCGTGGAAAGGATGGGCACGATGTTGAACAAATCACTTCTCCAAAGAAGGTCGTTGCTATGCAAAAGGCACTGGAAACAGTCCATGTTGATCCAGCAATTCTTGCTTACATCGTTGAAATTGTCCAGCGTACTCGTGAAGACCATCGTGTCGTTAACGGTGCTTCGCCTCGTGCATCTCAATCATTGTTTAAGACAGGGCGTGCTGCTGCTGCTATCGCAGGCCGCAACTACGTTATTCCTGATGATATCAAGGGAATCGCCCTTCAAATCATCAGCCACCGTATTGTCATGAAGCCTGAAGCAAAGATTCGTGGAATCACTGGAATGCACATCGTTCGAAAGATTCTCTCGGAAGTTCCAGTTCCTGTAATTTCTTGAACCCAAGCGCTCTTTGAAGGCTGAAGTTCAAAATGGGTGACCTATCTGGTCGCATTGAGGGGGAGCACGTATGACAATGAATCCGTACAAAATGGTCATCGCTGTTGCCAATCAAAAGGGTGGTTGCGCAAAGACCACAACTGCAGTTAATCTCGCTGCTGCACTTGCTAAAGGAAATCGAAAACAAGGTGTTCCTCCTGCAAAAGTATTGCTTGTAGATCTTGATCCTCAAGGAAACTGTGCTACATCATTCGGCATCGAGAAGAAGAATATTCGACGTACTGCATACGATGTTCTTGCCAATGATTCAGGCGAAGAACTTCCATTGATGGAGGAATACCTGCTTACCCCAAGAGAACTTACTGATGCTATGCAGAAGGCGTTTATTCTACGTAAAGGAAAAAAGGCTCCTCAGAATTTGACCATCGACAATCTCTGGTTGCTTCCAAGTGACATCCATCTCTCAGGGGCAGAAATTGAATTGTCTCATAAAATTGGACGTGAAACGCGACTTCGAGAGGGGCTTGAACCCATCATCGATGAATTTGATTACATCGTTATCGACACTCCTCCATCACTTGGTTTACTCTCGATCAATGCAATGTGTGCTGCCAATTGGGTCATGGTTCCGGTTCAAGCAGAATACTATGCTCTTGAAGGATTTAGTATGTTGATGAACTCGATTAAGATGATTCAAAAGCGTATTAATCGTAATTTGAAAATCTTCGGTGTTGCGATGACAATGGTCGATGCTCGCTCAAAACTTAGTCGCCACGTCTGCACTGAAGTAAGCCGTAAAATTCCAAATAAAGTCTTCAATACAACGATTCGTCGCTTAGTTAAGGTCGCTGAAGCACCTTGGAGTGGTGCTCCAACTGTGTTGTTAAACGAACCAAGAGCGAGTGGAGCTGGTGCAGGATCACTTGAATATTGGACACTTGCTAAAGAATTCCATAACCGAGTTCAATCAATGCGTCGTGAATTCGGTGTCAAAGAGCATCCTAAATTATTGACTGGTCGGCGTTAAAGGGTTGAGAAATCAACGCTTTCGACTTCCTTTCGCGCGGTCAGGTTAAGTACGAATGCGTACGCATCCGATTTGGGATGCACATATGACTGGAGAAGGAATGACCTCTGTAAGTGTAAGTTATGAAGTTCGTAGACAATTGAATACAATGCGGACGGTGAATGGACACAAGAGTGTAAATATGCTCCTTGAAGACATTATTCGGGCCCATAAAATAGCTCGAATGCGCGGTGAACTCGATGTGCTACAAGAGCATCTCAAGCGAGTTGCTGACGTGAACGTTGAGCATTTAGTCGATCGGTTGAACATGGCTCCATTCAAGGTTTGAGGTGATTGTAAATGATGGCATGGCGTCCACCTGGTTACCTCCTAACAACCCAACAGCTTGTTCGTGCTCTGTTTGATGATTCAACGGATGAATCAAAATTATTGACTGCTGCTGCTGCAGGTAAAGTCGAACTTTTCGCTCTTAACAAATCATGGAATGCTGTTCTATGGTTGATTGTGAACACACTCAAAGAAGATGGAAAGCCAATCTACTCTGGGGATAATCTCGGAACTTTGCGTTCCTGTTTACCTATTGAGTGGCGTTGATCACTGATCGCCCATCTTAGCAAGGTATTCGTGACCATACCACTTCCATTGTTCCATTGTCCATCCTTCAGGTAGACCTCCTGCAGGCAATGGTGGAGCTTCCTTTGGCTCTTCTACGACTGGTTCTGGTTCTGCCTGTGGCTCAGGTGTTGATTCGCCCAGTGTAGCAATCGATTCAATGGACGCTTCATCACTAAACAATTCTTCAGCAGATACTTCTCTGGAGGATTCAATGACTTCCTCTTCCTTCTCTTGTTCTTCAAGTTCCAATGGTTTGACATCTTCTTCCCAGAGTGAATCTGATTCAACCCCTCCAAAGGCAGAAGACCCTGCTGTTCCTTCCAATGCCTCATCCATTGCGGCTGAAGTTGGTAGTCCTGCTTCACCGTAAGTTTTCGAGATTTGGGTAGATTTCCGGCGTGAAGAGATTATTCCAATGATAACAATGACCAATGTCAGAATTCCAAACAGACCTCCTCCGTAGACGAGTGCGTCGTTCATTGCATCCGACTTGTACCATTCTTTACTAGTAGATGTTGAATCCGATGTTGTATTCCAACTTGAGAATGTTTCAGGGGTTTGATTTGCTGCTTGAGCATCTGCAACGTATTGTACATAGGCTGGAGTTCTCCATCCGACGCAGACATCTCTCATATCTGAAAAGTCGAGATTACAGTGATCTTGGATGGTTTGAATTCGTGCGTCGTTATCATTGTAATCTGAATTCGAACCAGTTCCATCTCTATCGATATCGAGATATTCGTTTGGATCTAGATCCATATCTTTCGATTCTGAACCATCAGCCCATCCATCGCCATCTTTGTCCTCACATCCAAAGGATTCAAGTTCAGTATTCTGGAGAGGATCTTCTGGATCTGGCAACCATGCTTTGGTTGAAGTTCCAGGTTTCGTTGGGCACTTGTCAGGCATAACACCTGTTGCGTTGTCTCCATATCCATCGCCATCGCCATCAGCCCATTGTGAAATCATATCTGGAAGGGCATCTGCACCTTGTTCAGCAGTCCAATTCTCATCTGGATCGGAATAGCCATCAAGATCTCCATCTGGACATCCATAACGGTCCTT
>DAKQ01000051.1:12526-13778 GCA_002496635.1 Euryarchaeota archaeon UBA82
CCGTAACCATCTCTGTCAGTATCTGCCCATTGTGAACTGTCTGCGGGATAGACGTCACCGTCTTGGCCATCAGAGTTATCTCCATATCCATCGCCATCGGAATCGATGGTTTGATCTGGATTGGACGGGAACATATCGGAATTATCCCCAACACCGTCGCCATCAGAATCGACACTCTCATCTGCAATATTTGGGAACTCGTCACTGTTATCCCCAACACCATCACCATCTGAATCCAACGACTCATTTGGATCGGTTGGGAAGGCATCCAATGCATCAGTGACCCCATCTCCATCACTATCAACGTCATACAAGCGTACTCGTGTTGAAGATGTGAATCCAGAAATGATGTAGACTTCTCCATTATCACCTTTCAGTGAAGAAATTACCTTTCCACTGCTATCGTACATATCGCCTTCCTGGAAGGTCTGTACATCAACAACAATAATTTCACCTGATTGTGTACCAACGTGGTATGATGAAAAGTCCATCTGTTGAATGTAGACAATTTGGGGATTCGAACTGATTGATACCATCTCATAGGTGTAATCACTGAGGTTGTAACGGAATAAATCACCACCAGCAGTTCCAACCAGCAAACGGCCTTGGGCGTCGATATCAAGTGTATTTACTGCCGATGACATATCCGTCAGTTGTTGAACCAAAGTACCGGTATTGTCGTGCACCTTGACTCTGTTATCGTATCCTCCAGTGAGAATGTGCCCATCTGATGTAACCAGCATCGATGTCATTCCACCTGTGTGAGAATTCGTGACAACACCTGTTTCCATGCCTCCACTGTATTCCGCAGCTCTTCGTTGACCTGGGAAGTATCCAATCCAGACATCACCATCATTGTCCCAGTCAACAGCATCAACAGGAGTTGATGTATTGATGTATTGAGTAATTATTTGCTGTGTCATTTGAATGATGACGACACCTGAATCATGAGCCACAGAAACAAGATTCTCACCAGAATCGACTCGAGCGGAATTTGCAGAGACGTTGAGGTCAAGACTCCACACTTGCGTATGAACTCCAGATTGGAATGTGTTAACTGAGAGTGTACCTGAACCCGTTACCATCAGAACTTTTCCATCGCTTAGTTGCTCCCAAGCCACCACTTTTTCGTTAATCTGTTCGGTTTGTCCAGCGTCAATCAGAGACGCTGATGTCGATAAAACAGGTGCTAAAATCGGCAGTAGAAGCAAACAAAGGACAATCGTTGCTACGGTTCGCATAGTACGGGGAG
>DAKQ01000051.1:14176-20052 GCA_002496635.1 Euryarchaeota archaeon UBA82
GCCGGAGTGATGGAGGCAGTCTTCACTTCCTTCTTTCGATTTGAGATCGGAGTTAGGCGTTGAACAGGCCGTAGTGTTGCGGTTCCAGTAGATTCCTTTGGAGTCACATTCAATGGTGTCATTGTTCCTGTGATAGGACGCATTGTTGCAGATTCTGTTTCAACGACCTCTTCTTCCTTTGCTTCTGAAACGTCACGGCGTGTAATTCGGGCTTCGTCATCGCTTGTGCCAAACGCTCCGTCTTCACCAGGTGTAATACTGACCTCAACCACACCAACTGGTACAATGATTTCCTCAGCAGGTAGTTCCTGGGTTGGTTGTACAACTGGAGCCTGTGGTTGGAGTGGCATACGTGTCTTGCGCTCGAGAGGCTTCGGCAGAGCGACCTCAGCTGACGTACCAATAGGCGCCTTGACTGGGCGGAGGGTTGGTGCTTGACCAAGTGGTTTTGCTCCACCAATTGGTGCTCGCATTCCTCCAAGTCCCATGCCTTGCTGAGACGTTGCTCCGAGGGATCCAGACATACCGCCAAGTCCGGGAGCACGTGTTCCCAGTGCAGATGGGTCTTGACCAAGCGGCATTGCTGCTGGTGCTTGTCCAGAGATGGATTGCATCCACTTCTGTCGCTTTTCAGCACGAGTATCGGTTGATTGGAGTTCAGCAAACTCTTGTTCACGTGATTGAAGTTCTGATTCAGAGACATCAATTTCTCCTTGAATCTGTGAGGTAATGGCATCACGCATCTTGGTTTCAGCCATCTCACGGAAGGAGTCCATCTTCTCAGAAAGATTGTTCAGACGATCACGAACTTCAGCACGCTTGAGTCCAAGTTGGGCCTCAATTTCTGCACGGATTGAAGCTTCACGCTTGCGTACATCGATGAGAGCCTTGTTTCGCATAATCTCTTCACGCTTGTCGAGTTGGCGTTCAAGTTGAACTGCAATCTCTTCTTGCTTTCGAGTTCTGAAGGCTGAAAGACGCTCTTCCATATCGACTTCGAGTTCCAAAGCCGTTTCTTCCTTGAGCAGATCCAAATCGGTCTCAAAGGTCAAACGTTCATTGCGTAATTGAGCATCAAGTTCTGCCATAATGGCCTTTCTTGCAGCAGTTTCACGAGATTGGAACTCGATTTCAAGCCGTTCCGCCCAATCGGTTCGCTTTGCTTCGTATTGTTCCTCCAATTGTCCGCGGAGTTCTGTTTCACGTTCGAAACGGAAACGTGCCAATCTGTTTTGGATTTCTGCTTCACGGGCTCCTCGGTAGGATGTGAATTCATCATCTGAACGTCGAGCAAGTTCTTGTTCAAGTTCGCTTTTCAGAACCTTAGAGATATCATCGACAGCCTTTGAGAATGTGATGTCATACTTTTCCTTCAAGCGACCCTTACGTTCTGTGAGACGTTCTGAATGATTCTCTTCAAGTTGCTTTTGAATTTCAACTCTCAATTCATCACGTCGTCGAGCGATTGCTAGTTCAACATCTTCACGCATTCGCTCTTCCAGATCTTCTGTCTCTTGGCGAAGTTGTGTTTCAAGTTCCTGTTGGAGCTGTTGAGCAATGTCCTCTTCGAGGCGGAGGCTGCGACGGTCGTATTCTGCACGAAGTCGCGCTTCTCGTTGTTGGAGCCGATTGCGAAGTTGTTGCTCAAGACGGGTACGAATACCACGTCGTAATTGCTCTTCTCGTTCTGCAAGACGAGCTTTGTGGCCTTCTTCAAGAGATTCAATTTCCTTGTCTTCAAGAGCGATGAAACGTGATTCCATCTCCTCTTCAATACCAGCCTCAAGTTCACGGATTCGTTGTTGAAGACGTTGATTGTATTCCAATGCCATTCGCTCTTTTTGTAAAGCAAGGCGTCGGCGATGTTCATCTTGGAGTTGTCCTTCAATGGATTGCTTTAGATTCTCTTTATGCTCCTCAAGTCTACGATCGTGTTCGTGTTCAAGTTGATTCTGAAGGTTTGAAATTTCTCGCTTAAGTCTCAGGTCGAGTTGCTCGCGCATTCGGGTTTCTTCACCAGCAAGTGTTGAACGTTCCATTTCTGCAAGTTCAACTTCCATATCGGTTCGCATTTCTTTTTCGAGAGCGTCGAGTGTAAGTTCGTGTTGCACTGCAAGATCGTTTGCAATAGCGTTCTGCATTGCTGAGACTCGCTCTGCGATCGCTTGTTGACGCAATCGGCGCTCTCGGCGAATATCTGCTCGCATTCGCTCTTCTTGGCGGAATCGAGCACTGGTCAGCATTGCTTGATCAGTTGACACTGTTGGAGAGGTTGTGAATTGGCTACGGAGAGCTGCAAGGCTTAGCCTGTCCGCGTTTTCACGCTTCTTTCGAGCAGCATCCAACAGCTCGTCTGGCCTGCTTTCGCTAGCACTCATAACATCCCATCCGAACATGTATCGACCTTTCTTCATACATAAGGTGCGCGACGCTAGCGATGGCAGAAAGGCCTGTTTTTAACGCGAAAAACTGTTCTCGTCTCACTCTTCTTCAGCATCTGGATTGAATACTGGAGGTTGTGGTTTTGCCAAGTAGTAAACCGCAAACAGACATGATGCTAGGAAGAGCCAGCCAGGTGGGGCTAACTCAGAACCAATTTGAGCTTGGTTATCCGATACACCTGTACGAATCATGGCATAGAGAATCGCTGTTAACAAACAGGCCATTTGCAAGATTGATAGTTTGAGATCTAGTCCGTGTTTGAGTTTCGATAATCGTCGATCGCTGATCATCATTGCTCCAGAGATGAACATAATCGGTAAGATGAACATATCAAGACCTGGAGTTGCATGACATGGTTGGCCTTCACCTAGACAGATATCAACATGGGTTAAATCAGGTCCGAAGTTGAGAATAGGTTGCAACCATATGAATCCAGCCGCACTCATCAAAAGAATTGCATTTCCTGGTGAAGAAAGTCCATGGAAGTAAGGCAAACCGCTGCCTTCTTCGTGTTGGAAACGAGCGAGACGGAGCATTCCTGTTCCGATGATCCAGAAACCTGCAAGTGCGAGAGAGATGGTCCACATTGGTGTTGCTTCTCCCCATCGTCCAAACATGATGAACATCATCAATGCAGGAGCGACACAGAATGAGAGGCAGTCGGACATGATGTCAAGAGAGCCTCCGAGAAGTTTCTGCTTTGAATATCGACGAGCAATTGGCCCATCGATAATATCTCCAAGTGCTGAAAGGAAGATACAGAGCATGGATGCCCAGATGTATTTGGATTTCACTCCGTCTCCGAATGGTTGACTCATATCCTCAACTGCGAGAATAAGGAACATGATGGAAGCCGTTCCAAACATAGCGTTTGTCAGCGTAATGTAGTCTGCTATACCTGTTAGTCGGAATGTGGATTTCATAATCTCATCTCAAAAGGATACCTTGAATGGAACTTCACATGCTGGGCAGGTGATGGTTCGTTCACCCGGTCTTTGCTTCATTCGAAGACTTCGATCACAAGCTGGGCATTGGATTTCAACTCGAATGACTTTGGGCGTGAGTGTGAATTGTATTTCGCACCCGCCACAGCGTAATTCTGCAGGACGGTGATCAACTCCGGCGATGAGAACCTTTGAACATGAAGGGCAAGAGAGGCGTTCTTCTTCCCATTTCTTTCGGGTTGGTGCGTGATCTGTACGGACGTTTGCTCCACATAGTTCGCATTGAATATCACCAATTGCAGATGGTAGAAGCCCGTTGCACTTTGGACACGAGAGGGGAGGAGGGGCTATCCTTGACTCCACTGTTAATGTTTCATCCATGATTGACCATCATCCTTCTTGTTTTGAGTTGTTCGCCGATGATGTCTATCAAGAGGACGATTCCTCGTCTTCCCTACCCTTTCCGACAAGAATCAATTTTACAGGTAAGAAATTCCATGGCAAATCCAACGGTATATTGTATTCTTGTGCTAGTTGCTGAACGAATTGTTTCGCTCCAACTTGGCCTCTCGAATTGACTAAGTCAATGGAATGAACATGTGTCAGTGCTGCGATATCATCCAGCGGAGATCCTGTTGCGATGACTTGTGTGGATTGATCACTGATCATTCCTGGAAGTTCAACTCTCTTGGTGACCTTCCACCATCGGGCGCGTCCAACATCTCGATGATTTTCGATAAGGCCGACCTTGACCAAGCGTTTGAGATGATGATAGAGATTGTATCTATCGACTGAAACTTGGTCTTGTAATTGAACAGTGCTCATCTCTTCCACTTGCAAAAGAACCTCGTATGCATGGCGACGAGTTGGATGGGTCAGAGCGGCGATTAAGGGGTCAGTTCGTACTCGGCTCATGCGCTCACCGTTTCATACTGATGATTGCTTAGGTTTGAAGATATCCTCTCAATTGTCGCTGTTTAGAAATTGCTTCTTGCCCGTATTGAATGCAGAAACTGTTGCATCCCATAGGGATTGGAAGGTATTCAGCAGGAGTTTGTAGGTTCCTGAACCTTCAGCAAGCCGGGCCCCGTTGAGGATGACCAGGATAACTGACGCCTCGTGAACCAGAACTCCCACCCAGAGTTGGTCGTAGAAGCCGTTGATAACTGCAAAGACGAGCGTTATTGTAACGAGAATCGAGAATGTGAGGTTCTGTCTGAAATTACGTTCAGTCTTACGAGCCAAGACGATAAGATCGGTTAGCATTCTTGGATCGTCTCCTGGAATAAGAACGTCCGCTGCTTCGACATTGACCGATTCACCTGAACCAACAGCAACGCCAACATCAGCCACTGCTAATGCTGCTGCATCATTGAATCCATCACCGACCATCATGGTGACATGTGTCTTTGAGCGACTGCGAACCCAAGTGACTTTTTCTTCTGGAGAGAGATTACCATGGGCTGCATTTGCTGCAAGCCCGACAGAGGCTGCGAAACGATCGACTGCACCCTGTTGGTCTCCTGAAAGGATCTCAACACTAATGCCTCGCTTATGGAGTTCAGGAATTAATTCATCAGCGCCTTGACGTGTGTCATCATGAATGAATGTGAAGAGAGCAACACACTTGCCGCCCTTTGTCAATACAGAAGCTCCGTGTCCTTCGGCATCCGCTTCTACCACACCAACTCGAAGTTCTTCGGGTAAGACAATTCCATGTTCAACCAACGCATCAGGACGAAGCATGAGAACAATTTCCTTGTTTCGAAGTGCTTGAATTCCAGCATCAATATCTTTGATTTTATTCACTTCTGAGGCGGTGATGTTCTGCTCCTCAGCGTATTCTCGCAGTGCGTCAGCATATGGATGTGAAGAGCGAGCCTCAATACCTGCGGCCAAAGCAATCGATGCATCTCTTCGACGTCCTTTGGCAATAATGACGTCGCCCAATGACGGTTTCCCTGAGGTCAGCGTTCCTGTCTTATCCAGAAGGACGTGATTGACCTTAGCAAGACGATCGAGAACATTTCCTCCGCGGGCAATTGCCCCAATGTGAGCAGAACGAGCAAGTGATGCTGCATGAGGAACAGGTGCTGCAAGCAAAAGAGCACATGGGCAAGCAACGACCCAGAGAAGGAGAACAATCTTCCAATCCTGTGGGAAAATAAACCAGTATACTCCAATTGCTCCGAAGAGGACAAGTGGAACCCATATTGCAGTGAATAATTCAATGGTTGCCTGATGACGAGGAGGTTCATCTCTAAACGTATGAACTGCTTCTATCAATTCGTACAATTGAGTTCCTTCCCCAACTGCTTCAACTTTCATAACCACTGGTCCTCGGGCCAAAACGAGTCCTGCTTGGATTTCATCGCCTTCGGTTACATCAACCGGAACAGATTCTCCAGTAAGTGGGGCTTTGTTGAGCGCTCCTTTCCCTTCAACGATGATCCCATCTGCAGGGATTAACTCTCCACTTCGAATCTCGAT
>DAKQ01000164.1:0-3322 GCA_002496635.1 Euryarchaeota archaeon UBA82
GACGAAAGCCAAGATGACACCTCTGAAGAAGAGGTTTTTAGTGAGGAAATCCACGAAGAAGAAGTTCCTGAAGAGGAGGAGAGTCTTGAAGAGGAGGAGAGTACCCCTTGGGAACAAGGCGAGGAAGAGTCGGAAGATGAAACCCCTGCCGAAGAAAATAAAACTCCGATTAAAAAGAGGAAATTTTGAGGTGAAGAAAAATGTGGGAACATCGAGCAGTATCGCATAAACAATTCAAAGAAAGTGGTAGAATTACACCTACCGAAACTTATGTCCAGTTAATGGATAAAGTTGAAGACGCCGTGAAAGAGGCACAAAAATTGCCTTTTGACCACGAAGAATTCCTAAAGTACATTCCACGGTCTGGTCCTTGGGAGCCAATTCATGCTACTGATGACACGAAGGCTGACCCACGTACAAGATATATTGGACCTGGTCGCCCTAAACTTCTCAACACAAACCTAATCCTCGGATCTACGTGGATCGAATCTGAGCGATTCAAATTCGAACGCCGTATCGAAACTCTTTCTGATTTCTTAATGCAAAAGACTGTTGTTAATGCAAACATGTGGACGCCGAAGCAATTAGTAACAACTCAAACATTCTTTTTCTGTTCAACCGGTGATGAAGAGCGTTTGGGCGGTTCACTTCTAACTGGTGAAACTGTTGGAGAAAGCCATCCTTTCCTTGGCGGAGGCGATGAAGGTCTTGCAGAATGGGAGCCTGTTCTTTGGGGACTTGGGCACCGTGGTGTCGTTCCTGATTCAGATCCACAAGACAAGGTCTACTATCCTTCATTGATGCATCGTGGTGTTGCTTTCAACAACAGACTTGGATGGATTCGATATTCTCCTGCTGGATTTGGAAAAGATGCTAGTGGATATCTCATGACAAAACCAACAACATGGATTCACCCTGCTGTTGATGGAAACAGAGATACTGCAACTTCATTCAACCTTCTAGTCAACCTTCCAGACAGAAGAATTTCATTCGGAGAAGAAGGAATTACTGACGTCTTTATGACAACTGGTAAGACATCTCTCTACACAATGATGGGAATGATGAGTTCCTCTACTGTTCGACAGATGTTCGGGGCTGGTTCTGAAATGGTTCCTCTTGAATTTCACTGCATTGAGCCCGGACTTGATGAGTGGATTAAGAACGCAAGTGATGAAGACAAGTATGCTCGACTGTTCGAAGTTACTGCTTGTCTCGGATACATGCTTACAGATCCTAAGGTTGGGTCTTTGGGTGGAGCTGCAAAGCGTCGCCGTCTGTTGATGTATCCTCATGACCAAGGAAACCTCTTGACTTGTGTTAACGCAAGCCAGGTTGCTGACCACGCATTGAAGTCAAATTATGCTGCTACAGTCTTCACAAAGCTTGACCAGGCTGACTTCATGAACAGAGTTGCTCGCCGATACAAGGCATACGCTGACTTGGTTACTGCAAGCGACTTTGCTAAGGGTGCTCGTTGGATCAGTCAAGCAATGATTGGAGATGATAAGATTCTTGGTCCTAACGTACATTCTATTCTCGCTGTTCGCGGATATGATATCCTCAACCTTGATGAGTACATGGAAAGTTTCAACGATGTTTCAGCGGCTCCTGAGCGATTGATTAGAAGAGTTGTTCAATCTATCGCGACAAACGCATTGAAAACACTATACCCAATGGATATGCTTGGAGAAAGTAGTGGGGCACAACCATTCTCCCACATCTTCGCACCACAGGGAAGTAATGAACAAGCGCTTGTTTACTACACTGACATCCGCTTCCTCGTTCCAACATCCATTGACAAATTACGTATGATTACAGGTTCTCGTGGCGCAGACCGTGGGCGAATGCGTGAGGCGTATGGACAAATGACTGGCGCTGATCCAATGACTGGGTTGTCAATTATCGACCTCTGCCTACCTTTCCTTGCAGACCTTGGTGAAGAGTCTTGGCAAACTGGAACTGGCCTCAACGAAGATGAAATTATTGTCGAAGTTACTATGGCGGTTAATCCAGCAATTGTTTGGAAAGAGTTGCTTGAGCCAACAACTCGAGAAATCTTTGACTTGCCTAAGGGTAAGAAAGGAACTGCAGCTAACGTTTGGGGTGACATGTTCATGACTAATGATGCACTTCACGAGAAGATGACGAAGGATGGACAAGGACATTATCTCAACCTACTACGATTGTGTTACAATTGGAGTAACGATAAGGCACATGAAATACATGGTCTTTAGACTAAAGCTGCTAACCACTTGACAAGAGTCATTGGCGAGTATGGTGTTGTCAGATAGATAATTACGGGCGTTAACAAGATTAAGAACAACGTCCACCAAACACCTGAATTCCAATCTTTCACCTTCAATCCATCCAACGGTCCGAAAGGGATCATGTTGAATATTCCAAGGATGAGGTTTGCACCTATCCAATATACGACTGCATCGTAAACCATAGCTTGCCATACCAATGTTCCATCAGCAAGATATTCCATTGAACTGTAATCTTGAGCATTTGTTAGGATAAATATGAGTGCTCCAAGAGGAATTCCTATCATGAATAATCCAAGATTAACAAGCGGGCCTGCAATGGCGATATGTCCGTTTTGCCGCCTTGTGACAAGGCCTGCAACCATAACAGCCCCTGGAGCCATGAAGAGAATACCTAAGAAAAAAGCCAGAAACATTCCGAATTGGAGTCCTTTGGGATCCGCTCTAAATTCAGCCCAACAACCATTTTTCTTAGCAACAATTTTGTGACCTATTTCATGAAGAACGAAAGCAGGGCCGACTGCGATGAGCATTATTGGCATCGCGATGAGTACTTGTATCAACCATGGGGAGAAGCCTTCTCTCATGCCTGCTAATCCTCCTGCACTCATGAAGCCCAAAGCAAGGGTGAAAGCTCCTGTAGCGTAAAGAAGGTGGGTTTTCTCTACTTCGCTAAAATGCCAAATTCCACCTTTGTGAAGTTTCGGTTGGGTCTGAGTCATGGCCCGAAAGAATCCTTCCATTGGATTACGTGATGCTGGGGGTTCACTTGCATGAACTCGATGAATACGTGGTTGAGAGCCTGCAAACGGATTGGTTTCGAGAATGTCCGCCCTTGGATCCCGAGCCATGTCTTTCTCAGTCGTAGGTGCTCTTTGAAGGCTCGCTCGCGATGTACGAGACTTCATGAGGTTGAACGCTTAGGAACAATAGAATCTCATGTCGATGCCCCGCCGTGCAATGAAAAATATGGGCTTACAGGCCTGTTGCCTTCGTTGTGATGAACTTGATGATGCAGGTAGCGACCGATGTAAAACCTGTATTGGGCATCATGAATC
>DAKQ01000164.1:3703-5652 GCA_002496635.1 Euryarchaeota archaeon UBA82
TTGTTAGCCATGACTGCAGCACCTCACCGTTTCGATAATGACCCTATACATGGTAAAGCGCTCGAAGAACAACAAATACTCGCTTCTAATCTTGTATCAAAACCAACCCCTCTCACAGAGGAAGATATTGTAGAAAGATTTCAGCAACGACGAAAAACGACAAAAAGTAACCTCATCCAATCTATTGCAAATAAAAACAAGTGGAAAGATTCGCCACCAAAGCCAGACGTTGCCCGTCATATTGGTGAAGAAGCATGGAAACAAGAGGATCTTAATGATTCAGAATATTACACAAATAGGACAGTCCCAAGTAAAAATATCCCTTCAATAGATCGTTCCGATCGAGTTGGTGAAGACAAGGAAATGGCTGCAAGAGTTGATATTCAAGCGAAAGGAAAGGGTGTTGATCAAGAGTTATTAGATATCATCGAAACAGAGGAGATCCATCAACAAAGACAGAAAAAAGATGATTGGAAATCTGCTATTTCTGATGTTGATGATTTGCTAAAATAAAATTTATTTGCTGTCGGGTTTAGTTTCACATATGCCTAAATGTAGTTATTGTTGGAAAAATGAAGTCGAAAATTACGTGTATCAAGAGAAAATGATGTGTGATGAATGTGTAGAGGCGACTAGCCAGCCTTTCCCTGAACCAGGAGAGTGGGTTCCGTGTGAGGTTTGTGGAAATACACTAGTCAACCCCAGCCAAATCCCATTAATTTGTGATTACTGTTGTAGTAATTGAATTTTAAATATTTCTTTTTTATTAAATAAAAATAATAATTACTTTAGAATGTACGAAACTCTTTGCTTCCCCTTTCCTTTTGACTTCTTACCAGTAAATTCGAGTTGACCAATCTCAGAGATGTTTCGAACATGTGTTCCAGCGCAAGGACACATATCCTGTTGTTCTCCTATTATTATTACCCGTAAATCATTGATAAATGTGGGCAATAAGTCCATATTCGTACGTTCTTGAGGCATGATTGCGTTGATTTCATCACGTGTCATTTGTGAATCTGCAACTTCTAATCCCTGCTGGATTTTATCATTCACCTCAGATTGTAATTCCAATAACATCTCTTCAGTGAACTGTATTGGATGGAAATCAATTCTTGAACGATCTGTGTGGATTTGATTCCCAACAGTACGGACTCCATCGAAAAGTTCGTATGCAATACCGCTAACAAGATGTTGGGCGGTATGCATTTTCATATGCGCATAGCGGCGTTGAAAATCAATCTCACCCGTCACCTCATCACCAATTTCTAAATCAAACACTTCTTCGACTGTATGTTCAATAATATCTCTTCCGCGTACTTCTGTAACGTTTAATTGGCCATTTGGGCCATTTAAAATACCTAAATCCCAATTCTGCCCTCCTCCAAGAGGATAAAATAGTGTTTGATCTAAAACAATTTTATTACCTTCGATTTTTGTTACAGTAGCTGAAAATTCTTTTTTATAAGCAGCTTCTATTGAAGATAAGTAAAGCCGTTGAGTTGTCATTAGTTCATCTCCATCAGTTCTTCCCACAAATTCATTCCGTTCAAGAATCGTTGATCGCATGACCACATATCCTGGTCTATTGGAAGATTTGTTGGCATAATTTCTAAAATTTTAGTATTTGTTGATTCTTTTTCCCCACTATACCAAGATTCTATGAGGCCATCATACCGTTCGAGTTGTAATTGTGTTTTAGTAAAATGATCTACTTCTGTGTCGAGATGGAGGAAGCCTGTAGCTAATTCACATTGTATATTATATCGAATACTTACATCTGTAAGACAATGTTGCTTAGCCCAAGGAATCCAGGTATCTTTTGTTGTATCAACAACCATATCGAATACTTGTTTTCCTTCTATTTGGCTCGCACCTTTAAGTTGAACATTAAATCCATCAGCAGATTTTTCTGAAGATACAATTCTTACTTTATTTAGAAGAACTAC
>DAKQ01000030.1:0-17213 GCA_002496635.1 Euryarchaeota archaeon UBA82
CCGGGTATGGAAACGGCTGCAATCATCACCTTTGGAGCAGCTCTATTCCACCTCTTTAACCACGCAATGGCAAAAGGAATGCTGTTCATGGCAAGTGGTTCTGTCATTCACGAAATGCATCATGCACATCATGACGTCCATCACCATGACGACCATGGAGATGACCACGGAGACGACCACCATGATGACTTTGATGCACAATCGATGGAGAACATGGGAGGACTTGCCTCGAAGATGCCGATCACCGCTACAGCAATGCTTGTAGGTTCAGCTTCAATCATGGGTCTACCATTGATTGGTGGATTCTGGTCCAAAGAAGGCATCATCGCAAACACTTGGAGAGTTGCTCGCGAAGAGCCACTGTTCTGGTTCCCAGCTTTCTGTGTCCTTCTAGGTGCGGCAATGACCGGTTTCTATATGTCGAGAATGTGGCTCAAGACGTTTGCTGGTAAACCAAAGACAGAAGTTGCAGCCAACGTTCATGAGAACACCCCTTGGATCCCGATTCCATTGGTGACTCTCACCTTCGTATCCCTTTCAAGCGTCATTCTCGCAGGAATGATGTTTACCCATTGGTCAAGTGACAGCAGCTATGCATTCTTCAGTGAGGAGGGATTGATTGACGGTCTCATTTACGAATTTGAACACATCTTCCTCAATTCTGATGCCTTCTTCTTTGTACTGACCTATGTTGTAATCTTCATCGGAGCCATTGTTGGACCTGGTCTTGCAATGGCATTGTATGGCGGCGCACTCAAAGAAGGCGAGAAAGCCAAGGGATGGATGCAACCGATCATCAATCTCTCTGCTCGTGTAAACGAGAAGCGTGGTTTCGACAACAGCGCTTGGGCTGATTCAAGCCTATCAGTTGCACTCAAAGAACGACTCTACTTCGATAAGTGGTACGATACTGCAATGCTCAAAATCGTTGCAGGATTTGCAGTTCTTAGTGCAACCTTTGATCGTAAGGTCATTGATGGAACAATCAAGACCATCGAACGTTCATCACAGAAGATTTCACTCAGCGTTCGTAAACTTACAACAGGGTCTGCTCGTGATTACATCATGATGGCGGCATTAGGTGTCCTTGTCATCTATGCAATGTTGGAGGTGATGCTCTGAAGATGGATTACCTCTCACTCTTGGTCGTCCTGCCAATTATGGCAAGTATTTTCCTTCTGATTCTGACTTCTCGTCTTTCAGCAGAGTCTCGAAGAAAGTTTGACTCTTCTATTCGAATGGCAAGTCTTGGAATTACACTGGTTATGTTTGCACTTGCAACGTTCATGTTCCTCGGTCAAATTGGTGACGTCGATTGGAAGGATATTGCTTTCAATAATTTTGAATTCAAAGAATCTTATGTCTGGATTGAACCGCTTGGAATCGAATGGAGTGTTGGTGTCGACGGGCTGTCCTTCCCAATGGTTTGGCTGACAACACTTCTCTTACCAATTACGATCATCGCAACATGGAACGAAAAGGCAGGAGCAACCTACTTCCCTCTCATTCTCATGATGGGTGGTGCGCTTGTCGGTGTCTTTGTTGCACTTGACATGTTCATGTTCTACGTGTTCTGGGAATTGACATTGATTCCAATGTTCTTCCTTATTCTCAAGTGGGGTGGGAAAGACAGAAAGTATGCTGCTCAGAAGTTCTTCATCTACACCTTCACAGCATCTGTTGTCATGCTTCTAGGTTTGTTCACTATGTATTTCCTCATGGATACACAAACCTTCTCGATGGTAGATATGGTTACTGAAGCAAATGGAGCGAACAGCAGCGGCGTCTGGCTTGGTCTTGAAGTTCAGAAAGCACTCTTCATTATGCTCATGCTTGGATTCCTTGTGAAACTCCCTGCTGCACCATTCCACACTTGGCTGCCCGATGCTCACGTACAAGCGCCTACAGGTGGTTCAATGCTGCTTGCTGGTGTTATGCTGAAGATGGGCGCTTACGGAATGTTCAGGCTTCCAATCTCTCTCTTCCCACATGCACTTGAAGAATTCAGATTCATCATCATGCTGATTGGGTTGATCTCCTTGGTATGGGGTGCAATCGTTTGTCTTGGACAAACCAACCTCAAGAAGATGGTTGCATATTCCTCCGTTTCTCACATGGGTGTTATCCTTCTTGGTATCGCAAGTATGCAACCTCTTGGATGGGCTGCAGCTCTCTTCATGATGTTCGCACACGGAATCATCAGCCCAATGCTCTTCGCAGTTTGTGGTGCATTCAAGCATCACTATCACAGCATGGAAATTGGTGCAATGCGAGGAATGGCAAAACATTCCCCTTGGCTTGCAACGAGCATGATGTTTGGATGGATGGCTTCTCTTGGTCTTCCACTACTTGCTGGATTCGTTGCTGAATTGATGCTTATGGTGGCCTACTGGCATGCCTACGGATGGTGGATTCTCTTACCAGGTCTCGTTCTTGCTCTTACTGCAGCATACTATCTCTGGTCGATGCAACGAACCATCTTCGAAGGTGGGGATGAAACTCAACCTCCAGAAAGCCTGCATGGTGATCCAGTTCCAGATATTGACAATTCAGAGAAGTTTGCAATGCTTCTTCTCGCAGGATTTACAATACTCTTCGGAATTATGCCATGGATTTTCCTTGATATGATGAGCGAATGGACGATAAATGCCATGAAATTCCTAGGGTTTGGTGTTTGAAATGAGTGCGAATACATTTGACATGGATATGCTCCAAACGCTTGGGCCTGAACTCACAGTCTTTGTGGGTCTTCTTCTGATCATGATCGTTCCAAATCTTGGAAATGGGAAATTCCGTATCCCTGGAACCCAGATTAGACTCCCTTGGTTCCTTGGAGGTACTCGATACAAGGCAGTCTCTTCACCTCGTTTGCCGGGACTCATTGCGGTATTGACAATGTTGATTGCTCTAATTCAGGTCATTTGGTATCTTCTCGACTCAAGTTCCGTCAGTGAAGAAGTAACAAGTGAAAGCGGTTATGAGATTCTCAAAGTGAATTTATTCTCCCGTCTATTCGAGGGTATCTTCTTCGCAGCACTCTTACTTGCAGCTCTTGCATCGCTTGACAGACTTCCAACTGGCTCTATGAAGAGTGATGATATCGATGTGTTGTTTAACAATCGTAGACAAGCCGATTTCTATATTCTAATGCTCACATCTGCATTAGGAATGAGCGTTGTTGCGCTTGCTCAAGACATGTTCGTTCTCTTCATTGGACTTGAACTTGCATCATTCTCAACATATGTTCTGGTTGCCTTCCACAAGGAAACACGAGCAGGTTCAGAAGGTGGTGCAAAATACTTCATCGTGGGTTCAGTTGCTTCCGCAGTAGGTCTCTATGGTCTTTCAATGCTCTATCTCTGGGCGGGTTCATTACAATTCGATGTTCTTGCAGCAACATGGGCTTCTGACGGAGCAAACTCGCTGAGCATGATGGCGCTTGGATTTGTACTCGTTGGATTTGCATTCAAGATCAGTGCAGCGCCATTCCACTTTGCTGCACCTGATGCCTATTCAGGAGCAAACAGCCCAGTTGCAGGTGTTCTTGCAACAGCCAGTAAGGCAATGGGAATGCTCGGACTGATGCGTGTTCTGTTGTTGATTACAATCCCAGATGCAACTGAAGATGGCTCTGCTGTTTGGATTGGCTTACTCGGCATAATGGCTGCTGTGACAATGACATGGGGTAATATCGCAGCGCTTGGCAGCGAGAATCCAAAGCGTATGCTTGCCTACTCTTCCGTTGCTCATGCAGGATACATGCTTGCAGCATTGACTGCAATTGGAGCATGGAATTGGGGTCTTGTTGAAAACTCTGGCAATGCAAAGGATGTGGTGGTTGCAGCACTTCTCTTCCACATGGTCGTTCTCGTCTTCTTCAAACTTGGAGCCTTCCTTGTCTTGGGTCTGCTCGAAATGGAAGGCGGCGCATCTCGTTTGTCTTCACTCTCTGGACTTGGAAAGCGAGAACCATTGCTCGCAGTCGCTATGTTCCTGTTCATGATATCTCTTGCAGGTGTTCCGCCAATGGCTGGATTCCTCTCGAAACTCCTCGTTATCATGGGAATTGTTGAGGTTGCTACTGGATCTGGTTCACTTGATTCATTGATGGATGCTCATTGGGTTTGGTGGCTTGCGTTACTGATGGTTCTCAACAGCGCAATTTCGATGTTCTACTATCTACGTATTGGCGTAGTTATGTATTTCCATGAGCCTGAAGAAGGTCGTCAAGGCCCTCTTGCTTCTGGTGTTTCAATTCGACTTGCAATTGCTATCTGTGCAATAGGAACAGTTGCCTTTGGACTGGTTGGTGGCGAGTTGATCGACCTATGTCGTGATGCAGCCCAATCCCTCGGTTGAAGAGGGTGCCTTCAAGAGGGGTTGACCTCTCCGTTTACATGGTGAGCCTCAATGGGACGACGTCATGAAGAAAAAGTGGACGTAGAAGAACTCGCTCGTCTGGAGAATCCAGAGGGCTCTTCAGGCAAGATTCGTGTTAAACTTCCAAATGGTGGGAAGAAGCGCGGAGAGTTTGGATTCAAGGGCGAAATGTTTGCTCTTGCTGAAGAGATTCTAGGAGGTCGCCGTGTTACTGTTCTGTGTGCTGATGGGGAGACCCGTATGGCACGTATACCTGGTAAAATGCGTCGTCGACAATGGGTTCGTGAAGGCGATCTTATCATTGTCTGGCCATGGGATTTTCAAGATTCAAAAGCTGATGTAAAGCATCGTTATACAAAGACTCAGGCTATGTATTTGTCAAGAAAACAAGTTCTCCCTGAAGTCGTTGACATGTTCGGTATGAACGATCGTGTCGATGATGATGATGATGACGACTTATTCGGCATCTCTGATGCACCTGAGGCTGCTGATGACGATGATGATGACTTGTTTGGTGGAGATGACGATGATGACGATGACGACTTGTTTGGAAGCGATGATTCGGTTGAAGAAGTCGTTGAAGAGCCAGTCGTAGCAGAAGAACCGGCAGAATCAGTTGAGCCAGAACCGCTTGATGATGATGATGATGATGACGAAGATATCGACGCATTGTTTGCTTAATCATCGGAGGATTGATGTTCCTCTTCAACATACTCACAACAGGAAGGGTACACTATGTCTCGTTCAAATGATGATTGGGATGAGCTCAGTGAGCGTACAAGCCAACGACGCAAGTCTCGTAAGAAACGCAACAAACGAACGATGTCATTGGATGAACAAGCAGATGCTGATTTTGATGAACGCCAGGCATCCAAATTTGTTGAAGATCTAGCGGGCAAAAACAGCTCATTCAATTGGATGAAAGATGAGCGTAATAAGCGAATGTTCAATCAAATTGAAAATCGTATTCAAGGGGCAATAGGAGGAGGGTCCTATGATTGGGTTGATCGAAGAGTCTTCGACCAAGTCTTTGATCGGCTTACATTGATGTCGCTTTACAAAATGATGAATTCAGGTATCTTAGATACACTCGATTTCCCAATAGCTCGCGGTAAGGAAGCGCACGTATTCCACGGAACTGATCATGATGGCAAATCTGTAGCAGTGAAAATTTTCCATACATCAAATGCAGTCTTCAAGAATCTCATGCAATACATCGAGGGTGATCCTCGTTTTGGTGGTCTTCGTCGCCGTCATCGAGATCTCGTCGACATTTGGGTGCGAAAAGAGCACCGTAACCTAACAAGACTTCATCGCTGGGGCTTACCAGTCCCTCGCCCAATCGCTGTTCAGAAAAATGTCCTTGTCATGGAATATCTTGGTAGTGAGACACAACCTTCTCCGAAGTTACGAGATGTCAGAGTCGAAGATCCTCAACCTGTATTCGATACAATGCTTGAGTTCTTGGCAGTTTCTTGGCAGAAGGCAGACCTCGTCCATGGTGACTTTTCACCGTTCAATATCTTGTGGCATAATGGAGGCCCAATCGTCATAGATGTAGGCCAAGGGGTGGTTCAACATCATCCAAAAGCGAAAGAATTCCTTGTTCGAGATGTTACGAGATTGGTTGAGTGGGCGAACAAAAATGGTATTAACATCACTCTTGCAGATGCAATGTATGATGTCTTAGAAATGGATTTGTCACACGTTCACAGAATGGAAGAAGAATGAATCATTCTTCTTCCCAAACAATGTGTTCATCTTCAGCCATTTCCATCATATCGTCAACGGCTTCCTCATCATCAGGATCGACTTGGCTCGCTTTGAGTTTACGGCCTCGTCGCTCACTCACATCTGCTAGGCCTGGAACAAGTCCATCGAACCCGTCTGGACGATCTTCACTGTCTTCTTTAGCTTCGATATAATCCAATGAACGGTTGTCGAATTTCATTCGCTTTCTCCGTCGCTCAAGGAAGGAAAGAACAGTTCCATGCTCAGAACCACCCGCAAGCATTTCAACAGCCTGTCGCGCAAGTCCAATACCTTCTGCATCCCCCACCAAGACAACAGTTGACTTGTAAATCGTAATTTCGACATCGGTTAAATTTTCGATTAATTTTCGTACCTTTCCTTGACTTCCAATGATTCGAGCTCGTATTCTTCGCTGTTGATGTGAACGCTTACCAACAAAATCTTTCAAATCTACCATCTCAAAGAAATTCTCATCTTCGAGTAATCGAATTGCTGCTTTTGGAGCCATACCTCTTCCAATTGCTTTGATAACATCAGGGAACTTGAGGGCTTTAATTGGGTCATATGAACCCGGTTCTCCCCAAACAACCTCAACATCTCCTGTCTCAGAGTCTATGTGGAATTCTTTGGCTCCAGATGCATTTCTCAGAGACTTTGCAGTCGAACCCTTCGAACCGATGAGAACAGCAATTCTGTCCTTTGGAATACGGGGGAGCCCTTGTCGCATACTTACCACGCACAAGCCGTTGTTTTTCAATCCCGCTGTTGGAGCCATGCAACAACAAAGCCTGCACAAATGAGTGCAATCATGGTCGGAGCAAATGAAGGAACAAGGCCCGGGGATGAAATGTCAGCACCCGTTACAACCATGTAGTGATCGTTGTTAATCTCGCTATTTTCATCGATGAGGTTCGAAGGATCAATACGTAACCGCAGGTCATATTGCCCTGTATTTGGAACCGTATAATTCCATGTTAAGGAGGTAACACCAGTGCCCAGAGAACCTGCTGGAAGGGTTTGAATTTGCATAACAGTCCATTCAGTTGTTGCACTGCGATCAGCAGGAGCAGCCTCTAAACTAACTGCGACAGAACCAGGATATATCTTGTTGGAGCGAATTTCACCAGAGATTGTAATGTTGCCAAATGTCTCTCCCGGTCGAACGACAAGCCGGTCAACATCTGTTTCGGTTATGTTCCAGTAGAGATCGAGACCAGGCATGACTTGGAAGGCTCTTGGCTCTGTAGTCTCGCTGTTTCCTG
This sequence comes from Euryarchaeota archaeon UBA82, assembly GCA_002496635.1. Taxonomy (GTDB): domain Archaea; phylum Thermoplasmatota; class Poseidoniia; order Poseidoniales; family Poseidoniaceae; genus MGIIa-L2. The sequence continues at coordinate 7,395 of DAKQ01000030.1, forward strand.
CTTCATCGACAATCGTTGCTCTTAGCATGAGATATTGTCGCGACTTTGTGGCCCAGTTTGCAAGTGCAAGATCACGGTCAAGACCAGAACCTGGCACTTCGAGCCACTGACCCGAGAGGTCTGGGGTCAAGCCTACGCCGTTTAGGTCAAATCCATATTGCAACGAAATCTCACTTTCATCAATACCAGAGAGTAAATCATATGCTGCAAAAGAAATGTTTGCCTGTCCAATCAAATCTGTAGTCAGGGTATCAACAGTCCAGCCTACCATTTCAGGGATGGTGGTATCGACTTGCACAGTTGCAGTAATTATGTTTCCAACATTTCCAACTTTGTCAGTTGCTCGTAATTCAAGAGTATGATTTCCTTCTTCTAAGGTAATCATATGCGTATTTGTGGTGATGGTGGCCCATGCTCCAGAATCAATTTTCAATTCAACGATCTCAACACCTGAACCAGTTCCATCATTTGCTCCATCCAATATGCCTGATAGTTCTACGTCAGTAGAGGATTGCCATGTTGATCCACTTCCAACTACAATCGAGGACATGGTTGGCCCAGTTCGGTCAATGCCCATGAATAAAGTCGAAGTGTTACTCAATCCAGAATCATCGTAAACAGTAAGTCGAGGGTTCCAAGTCCCTTCAGAAAAACTTCCAGTCGACCAGTCCCAGCCATATGCAAGACTGGTAGGCCCATCTGTAGATGGCGCCCCTGGTCCTGGGACATTTTGCAAAGTTGCTCGATCAAAATCATCATCAGAAACACCGTATCTAAATTCCAACGTACCAGATTCAGCGATTCCAAACCATGCCCTATCGGTACTGCTTACCCCAGTTCCAACATCTGGAGAGAGTACGGTAAATGCTGTGATGTCTGGAATGTGATTATCGATTGTAAATTCTCCTGTTGTGGTAACTGTCGAGTCATCAACGTCGGTATCCCAACCAGTTGCTCGCATTGTGTATGTACCGTTTGCAACTGATGTTGAATCGAAATTAAACAGCCAAGGCGAGCCTGTGAGGTTTGTAAGCGTAGAATAAGATCCTCCTTGTAATGCAATCTCGACCAAAATGGAATCGATTGTTCCTGTGCCTGAGATACTCAGTGTAATTGTCTTCAAACCAGTAACTGATTCGGATTGAACTGGACCATTGGAAAACGTGATGCTTGCTGCTGAGGAAGAGTGTATGATCTGTTCTTCTTCAAGATGTAATTCGTTGTGGAAATCAAGTGGAAGAATGGAAATGAGGAGGAGGGAAATGATGCCGAATGCAACCGTTCTGCCTCCCATGCTTTTCCTACAGATGCGACCTCCCTTCAAATCTCCCCTTCAAGCAGGAGTTTTTTTGTCAACTTTTTGCCTTCTTATGAGATGGGTTCAAGTGCTTTGCATGTCGTGGGAAAAGCATGGCAAGAAGGGCGTATGTAGTCTTCTGTGTTTTGTTGATGATGACTTCATTGGCTCCAACCTCTGCAAGTTCATACGACAGCGGGGGCATTCAAGCCTCAGATTCCACCCTCAGCATCATGCCTGCAAACCCCTCTGCAGGGGGCTCGATTGAAGGTTCACTAACGCTTCAGAATACGAATTCTCAAACTGCTTTTGATGTACAATATTCCTTCTATCGTAATGGAATATCAACCAATAATCGTATCATTACAAGCACCATCACGATCGATGCTAACAGCTTTGAAACAGTAACGGCGCAATGGGATAATCTGATCGAGGGTGAAAACAAACTCTGGGTCACATATTCCTACAACGGTCAACCTGAAGTGGAATTTTACCATTCCTTTACAGTTCAAGGATTACCAAACCTTAGAGTAACCGAAACAGTACTCAGTCCAAGCACTGGTCTTCATTCTGGTGACACGATTTCTCTGAGTGCGAAGGTGACGAATATCGGTTCAGTTGATGCACAGTCGTCGTATCTCGGGATAAATTATCCTGGATCAATAGCTGATGTAGAACTCCAAACCCCCGCTATTAATTCGAGCGAATCTGTTTGGGTCAACACGACATTTACTGCTCCGGTCACGGGCTCCTATGATCTCATTTTGACTCCAGATTGCCGAGATGAAGTCCTGGAAGCCACTGAACAAGGGAAAGACGAAACGGTCTCGTTTGTTATTGAACCGAGAATGGATTTGTCACACGTCGGGGATATACTCATCACGTCAACACCTGGTTCCTTAACTGGTCCTTGGGCTGTTTCTGGTACAATCGCAAGAGAGTCTGGAGATGGTACGCTTGAGGTTCCAATGGTCATAGAATTACGTGAAGGGGCATCAATTGTCCGTTCCCTTCAGCCGTTTTCCGTGAGTGTCTTCGGAACTGGATTTTCTCAACACGCATGGACAACCTCAATTGAGAGTTCCAACATTGCAGGTTTGAGCAATGGCCAATATTCACTCGTTGCCCGCATCGACCCTTTCCAGACGGGTGGGTTTGAGCAAGAGAGTACAGAGAATGATGATAATATTGCAACCTTTACACTTCCAGAGATACCAGATGTCTATGTCGATCCGCTTGCTTTACCAAATTTGACATCAGTATCTGCTGGTTTGCCACTTGATTGGTCAATGACTGCGACAAATACAGGTGATATTTCTGTGAATGGTAATTTCCTCTATACTTGGGAAGGGCAATCCTTCCAATCTGGTCTTATCACTCTTCAATCAGGAAGTAGCTACACCTACACCGTTTCATTGTCAACATCTCTAGGGGCACACACCGCAGAACTCGATGTTCAATGGCAACCAGCAACTAATTCCTACGATCGAAATCCAACCAATAGCCGTGCATCTGGCTCAGTTCTAGTTGAAGCAAATCTCCAACTTGAGTGGGATGAAGACACACAGATGTTGGTTGACAAGGATGGAGAACCAGCGAGTTTCCCACTTGACTCCGGCGAAGAATATACGCTCAGTCTTTCGTTGAAATCAACTCGAGGGTCTGGCGATGTTTCGATAACATGCAAGAATAGCCAAGTCACGTGGTCCGTATCTGAGATTGTTATTGAGAATCCAGGTGACAGAGCAGATGTGTCATGTACATTCAAAGCATCAGGGAAGTTAACAACGATTCAACTCGTACATTCACCATCTTCCACAATGACAACCACGTTTGAGCGTTCTTATTCAACAGCCTTCACAGATAATGGTGGCAGTGCAAATGCTGAAAATAGCGGTACAGGTACTGCAATTCTAATGTTTATTGGAGCACTTGTACTCATTGGATTCTTAGTGGGTGCAGTTCTTCTAACACGTGATAGTGAGGACGAAGTAGAGCGAGATATTTTCAATTATTGTCCTGCTTGTGATGGTGAACTTGAAGGTGATGAAAACCGCTGCCCACATTGTTCATTCAATCTACGAAAAGCACGTTCACAGTTCCACGAGTGTGCTGAATGTGGTGAATCCGTTCCTGATCTCATGGAAAACTGTGCATATTGTGGAGCAGAACAAGATGTGAGTTCATACTTTGAACGCCGAGAACGCCGTATGCGAGAAGTTCCAGAAGAAAAGGAACTTGTTTCATTACCTGAGGAAGATGAAAATGAAATCGTTAGTGGGACCGAAGATTTCGCTTCCGCAGTCAAAGAATTTGGTTATGATGAAGAAAATCTCGAAGATGAATGGGATGAGAATGTTGTCGCTGCTGAAGAAGAAGTTACAGCTGCATACGATCGACGATATGCGGATGAACTATCCATGGAAGACATGACAGATGAGGAAATCGAAGAGATGCAGAACAAGGTTGTCCCAACCCTAAAGACCGCAAAGGAAGCATTCGAAGGTCATGATTTGGATGCATTCTTACCGGGCAAAGACTCCATGAAATCTCTCAAGGATGACGGAACTGACAAAGATGGCGATGCTTGGAATACACTCTCAGCAAGCGATGCTGACATCAGAGAGGACTTGTTTGAAATCACTGGTGAAGAAGGCGTTCTACCTGGCGACAAGGTCGTTGTTGGCATGGGCTTGACCGACAGTTCACTTGCAGGGAATGAGATCACCGAGGCTTCGCATAATTTCTCCGTTGAAGATGATTCAGAACCACTTTCAACAGAATCAGAAGAACCCAAGAAGGCTGCTAAACCACGTCGTCGCCCTCGTCGAAAGGCAGAGGTTGCTAAAGAAACAGCAGATTGTGGCGCTTGTGGGGCTGTCATCCCAGCAGATGCAACCGAATGCCCAACATGCGGCGCTAAGTTCGAATGATCAGGGAAACTTGTTGAGAAGAACGCCTGTCAGCACTCATAGGGTTCGTCATCGCTTTCGCTCGGTTCGAATTCGCTTCACTCAGGCAAATTGTGTGAAATGAATCTCACGTTTGAACGCTTCCCTTTTCGGCGCGCTTTTCATATTCTTGTGTATGCTGGGGGTGTTCATGCAGCATCGAACGCTCGCCGCTTTCGTCGCATTAACGATACTGCTCGTATCAACATCTGGCTGCCTTGGTCTACTCCAAGGGAGAGAGTACATGGAATCTCTTCGTGGCGAACCACAACAAGACAAATCGTATACTCCTCTTTCAATAGAACATACATTTGTCAATGCTCAACAAGAATCTTGGGATGAAGATTTCAAAATTGACTCCGCAGTAACTGAAATATCGGTTTATTTCAAAGCCTCATTCTTCCTTTCGGATGTCATCAGTGATGATGTCGATCCGCGTTATGTCGACGTTTCAATCAAGGATTCGAACGGGAATGAGTTGTGGTCAAAGAGAACAACTACGACCGAAAGTACACTCGAAGAGAAGATTGAACCACAAGAAAATGGTAAATTCCTATCAGGTGATTGGAATGTATTCATCGAAGCAAGCGGTGGAGGTCTAGCAGGAATTGGAGAAGACAGTTTCTTAGTGACAATTACCGTTACTAGAACCTGTATTCTGTTTCCACAAGATGATGGCGAATGCGTTACTCTGTGAACAGTGATTGTTCACAAGCGTGCCTTCTACTACAGTTTCTACACTTCCCTTCACGTTCGTGATTTCGTTTAGCACCACCTTCAACCATGAGTTTCTGAACTTCTTTGATGTTGTTGTGAAGCAATTCCTTGGCATGTTCATCCCAGAATACTTGATGTGCATCTTCTTCACCATATTTTAGAACGCCATATGGAGGGGCCTTTTTGGTGTTCGTCTCAACAAGGGAAATGTACGCTAAGAGTTGTACTCGATGTGATTGGTGAGGCTTTTTTGGCACCCGTCCGGTTTTTTGTTCGACAGGGATGAATTCCCCATCGATAATGATGATTTGATCAGGTCTTCCTCTCAATCCAGTATTCGTATCCTGCAACAATCCACTCGACTTATCATCGTCTGAGTATACAATCTCAGTGCCTTCTTCCAAACCTGCTCGGTTTCTATTTGCAATCATTTCATTCTCTGCAAAAAGGGATTTTTGCAACTGCCAAGTTGCAAGAAACGTCCAAACAAATGCAGTAACGACCAATATGAAACCAGCTTGAGTTCGGTTATCTGCTGCAGCTAAGGCAATCGCATGCAACCCTATGACAATTGTAGAAAGCAAAAGTCCGGCTTCGGTTTTTCCTCCAGAAAACCAACCACCAAGGAATCCGATCGGATTCCATGTGGGCTCAAGTCCAGTGGCCTCAAAACTCTTTGATAGAGTTTCAATCTGAGAGGTTGTGGGTTCCATATTCAACCAATTTCTCCATGGTATAACAATGGAAAGAACAGCGGCTCCAAGAAAAGAAACAGACCACATGGACAGAATTTTTGCCATTTCCATTGGAGAATTCATCAGATCATCAATGTAAACAAAAGCAATTGCATCAATCGCAAATGCGATAATGATTCCAAACCACCACGACCAAATCAGGAGTTCACGTCGTAATTTTATCATTGAGGCTTGAAAATCATTCATCTCTTGATGAATTTCTTTGTGCTTTTCAATACCACTTGTTATGGCTTCACCTAAGCCGGCGGCTCCTTCTTTTGCTAGTCGCCATGAAACAGGACAATACGTATACCGCTCAAGTTCGCTTGCACTAACTGGTAACGGGCTTCCTTTAGAATCGAGGTAAAACCCGTCTGGGCCTTCACTTCCTTCAGCAAATGTGACCCCCATATCTTCATTTTAACACTCATCCATATTGATATCTTCGCATACAATCCCATCTTTTTGGGTGGGGAGATACTGCGAAGCGGTTAAGAAGAGGGTTTAGGTCGGTTGCTTGCTGAGGCAACATTATGTCGGAAGAAACAGGTCTTTTGATTCCACTAGAACTATACGAAGAGTCTGGTGTAAACATCGGTACAAAACAGAAGAGTGCGGACATGGGCCGCTTTATTGATTCCGTTAATTCCGATGGCCTTTACCTGCTGAATGTTAACGCTACAGACACCCGTGTTCGTATCATCGCATCATTCCTGAACCAATATGATGCATCTCGAATTATGGTTGTCTCCGCACGACAATATGGACAGAGACCTGCTCGTATGTTTGCAGAAGCAATCGGAGCACTCTCCGCTGTTGGACGATTCATTCCTGGAAGTCTAACAAACCCAGCTCTCCGTTCCTACAAGGAGCCGAATATTTTGTTCGTAACCGATCCAGCATCCGATCAACAATCACTACGTGAAGCAGTCAACACAGGTCTACCTATTGTAGGACTTGTTGATGCAAACAACAAGTTGCGAAATGTTGACGTTGCACTTCCTGCAAACAACAAGAGCCGCCATTCCCTTGCATTGGTCTACTGGCTCCTCTCAAGAGAAGTTCTCAAACTCCGTGGCGAAACCACTGATGAGGCATGGGCAGAAGCAAATGATCTCGAAGATTGGAAGTCAACCTTCTGATTCGGCCTTTGGCTGCAAGAAATTTGAAATCGCTTGAGCGGATTCATCAACATCTGATAAGTCGTGCATTAGTGTGCGAACAGATTTCGCACCAGGCAACCCTTTCGAGAACGCAATAGCGTGGCGCTGCATGGATTGCTTAGCAAGTCCAGTTGTTTCACGACATAGTTCGACATATCGATCCCAACACCACCTTCGACTTGCGAATGCCTTTGAGGTGTCACTCATTGATTCCCATGACCCTTCATGTAACTGAACCCACGGTAATTCTGATTCCTCCATCCATCCTAATCCTACCTTGATTCTACCAAAAATATCTGGTCGCCCAATGGCAGCTCTTCCGATCATAAGTCCAGATGCATTTGTTAATTCGAGGCACCTTTGAGCACTTTGTGCATTGGTAATGTCTCCATTTGCTACGACTGGAATTTCAACTGCATTGACTGCAACCTGTATTGTTTCCCAGTCTGCAACTCCTGAGTAACGTTGTCTGAGGGTCCGTCCATGGATGCATAATCGTTGAGCACCTACCTTTTCCAGTGATTGACAAATATCAACAGCATTGTTTGGACCTTGGCCAGTCCCAAGGCGCATCTTTGCAGTTACAGGTATGTCGATTGCATCAACAATCTGTTCCACCATGGAAACAAGTTTCTGAGGTTCCCCCATCAATGCAGCACCAGCGCAGATATTGGTAACTTTTGGAGCAGGGCAACCAAAATTGAGATCGATAACATCTGCACTATCCTGGAGCATTGAAGCTGCAGTTACCATATCACTCATTTCACCTCCAAAAATTTGAGGAATAAATGGTGTTTCTCTTGGATCAGATTCCATTTTCCTCCATGAGGTCGTTGCTTCTCGGCTTAGTGCTGTACTGTTTGTGAATTCAGTAATCGTGATATCAGCGCCACATTCTTTGGCCAACAGACGATAAGGAAGGTCTGAGACTCCAGCCATAGGAGCAAGATAGAGGGGTCTTTCTTCACCTGACCAAGGTTCGAAAGTGTCGAATCCAATAGTGCTCATCATTCATCGCCTGTTGCTAACACTTCTTCGATCATGTCACCAACTCGTCGAATTCTTCGAAGAACTCGATCCAATCGAGCAATGACATTCTGCTTTGCTGCTTCAGAAGACTCACCAATCATCCGGTAACCGAGCGGTAATCGTCCACCAAGTAGATTCAGAAGCAGCATCTGATCGGTCGATGAAATCTCATTCATCGTCGTCTCAACAACCTCAACTGTGAGTTTCCCCTTCGCTAAGGGTTTGAGCAGCGATGCATGTTTACCCTCAGGAATCAATCGCATGAAACCTCCTTTCTTCAACATCCAGTCTTCCCCACGGCGTTGATGTTGAGTGATCATAGCCGACCAGAGGGTCATTGGGAGTCGATCAGTTCTTGGTATTCGTTCAACCAGTCCACATGTTCTAAACCGTTCAAACATTCTTCCTAGACGTGCTTTCTGACCAGGTATTGCCTCATCCGCATCATCCAAAGAGATTGGAGTATCTGATTCAAGCAGCATCTTGAACAATTGTTCAGAAATCGAATCTTCCTTTAATTCATCACCAGGGCGTTCGCCTAACATTCCTAAATCGGCCATCCATTGAGTCAAAACACTTGCACCAACTTCTTGATTTGGAGGCCGATAATCAACGATTGCAAGTGTGAGTAAGAGAGCAGCATCTTCTGGTAATTCATTCGGCAAACGGTCTCCATTTCGTTTCCAATAGGGATTCAAACGATTCATTTTTTGTTCAACCATTAACCGATACTGTGCTGAACACAACTCCAATGCTTGAGTTAATCCACCACCGCGAAGCATGTAGCGTCTCCAACCCTTTCCTTCATTTGCATACGTAAGCAGACCCGAGTCGATAAGGCGAGTAAGGTGATGATTCAAAGCAGCAGGTGTCATTGCCAATTCATCTGCAAGCATTTGAGCATCCCAAGAATTTCCTGGATTTGGAAGAATGTGATCTCGAAGAAGGCGATGTATCGGTGATGCTGAACCATAATCTGCAGTAGCTTCCCCTTTTCTGCGAACAAAACAGAAGGATTCTACCAGCCAACCAACCAATCGATCAATCGAGCGGTCGCTCGTCGGCATCGGTATCTCGTCTAACCGAACATTGAGCATGGACAGTCACATCCACCGATGGTCTTTGAAGACTGTGCATCAATTGCTTTCCAGAAAGCGGTTATTGAACTCACCGTTGTCTTCCATCATCCCATTGATATCGCAATCGTTCAGGACGTTGGAATGTCTCTGGTTCGATGTGAGGCCCAATTTCTAAACGATCTTGGCGAAGAATACCTCGACGACGTAGAACTTTCACTGCGGAATGAACGCTTGCTCGAGAACGTCCAATTCGTCGAGCAAGTTCTGCTTGAGTTCTTGGCGTTCCTTCCTCTAAAATATCATCAACAATTTGCCGTTGAACGGTGGACAAGCCGATTGGTAGACTTGAAGCAACCATCTCTTGACTGGTTGACATCGTTTGTAAGATCTCAACTTGCGCAGGCCCTCCCGCAAAGTAACAGGTTCTTCCATTAACGGGCATGACAGTAATACTACTTTCATTTTGCAAGACGTCAAGGTGATGTCGTAGGGTTCCATTAGCAGCACTGAGTTCATGTTGAAGTTCACGATAACAGAGCCCAGGGTGGCGCTCAAGGGTGCGTAAGACCCGTGTTCTGAACGGATGTTCAACTTGATGCCGTTTTGATGCAACGCCTCCAAAGGCGAATGCTGAGGCTGCAGATGCAGCGGCTACAACACCGTGGGCCAACCCGGTAACTCCGCCGGCAGCACCTGCAATTCCTGCAGCGAGCCATGGCCTCTGCCGAACCCATTGTGCAAGGAGTGCCATAAGTTTGGGTTTGCTTTTTGGTATCTTAAACCATCGTCTCTTTGATTCTATGCGCTGATGATAGAACCCTTGTGGATTTTCATAAATGCAACAAGTGG
>DAKQ01000030.1:17590-22517 GCA_002496635.1 Euryarchaeota archaeon UBA82
CCTTCGCTCACACTGCGGACAACGAGATTCTCTTCGGCCAGATAACGAAGTTTGTCTGAAAGTGTTCGAGAAGAGATACCTTTCAGAAGATGCTTCATCTCATTGAATCGTCGGTCTCCAGCGATGTAAAGCGTTGAGAGAATCTCGATTGTCCAACGTGAACCAAAGACATCCAATGCTTCAACAGCAGCATCAACCTCCCACGCGATGTCGAATGGACCTTGAGTAGAATGGTCTGATAAGAGTGTTCGAATCTGTCCACCTGTCTGAATTGTTTCGCTGATTTTATCACTGATTGTTCTCAATTCTGTCGGCGGTAAAATCATTGGAGGTTCGGGCATATTTACTCCGAAACATTAGGGATACTTGATTTCTTTTCAACACCAAGCAACAAAACGTGTAAGCGTATGATTCATGAACGGTTTGCTGTTCGAACAATTCATGAAGGCTGTTGAGAACGTTGCAATCGTCGGTGCGGGGAACATGGGTTCTGGAATCGCCCAGAAAAGTGCGCAGGAAGCATTCAATGTTCAAATGGTTGACCGAGAGGAACAATACGTTGCTCGTGGCCGTTCCATTATCGAGAATTTCCTCTCAGAAGCTATCGAACGTCGTATCTTTTCACAGGCAGAAGTTGATGCGACATTGAATCGTATTACTGGAGTCATTGGAGTAGAAAATACTGCGGTTGACACAGATCTTGTTATCGAAGCAGTGTTCGAAGATTTTGACATAAAGACTGCAGTCTTTTCGACCTTGGACGAAGTTTGTGGGGAAGATACAATTCTAGCATCCAATACTTCCTCGTTATCAGTTAATGCGCTCGCTGAAGCAACTGGACGGCCAGATCGCTTCGTTGGTCTGCATTTCTTTTATCATCCAGCAAAGAACAGACTTATCGAAGTCATTCCTGCTGAAATGACTTCGAAAGAGACCCTAGATCGAACCGTTCAATATTGTAGAACACTCGGAAAGGTTGTCATCGTTTGCAAAGACAGGCCGGGCTTTGTTGTCAATCGTTTCTTCGTACCTTGGCTCAATGAAGCATGTCTTCTTCTTGAAGAGGGAATTGCGAACGCAGCTCAGATTGATGCTATTTCTCGCAAGGCATTCCGAATCGGATTAGGCCCATTCGGATTGATGAACTTGACAGGCCCCCCTATCGCTCTCCACTCGACAGATTACCTTGCTGAACAACTGAACACACCTCGCTATGTTGGTGCACAGAATCTAAGAGATCTTGTAGGAAATAATGCGATGTGGCCAATTGAGGAGGGCGATTCTTACAACGAAGAACAGTATACTGTCGTTTCCGAACGTCTTCTTGGCGTGGTATTCGGTGTCGCTGCACAAATCGTTGATGAAGACATTTGTTCAATGGAAGATGTTGACAGAGGCGCCAAGGTTGGTCTACGATGGGCTAAGGGTCCATTCGAACTGATGAATCGTCTCGGTGTTTCAGAAGCTTATCGTATGGCTTCAGCATATCAACAACTTGCAGGAGAGAAATGGAATCTTCCAGAATTCTTCGAACAACAAACATCCAACTGGGACTTCTCATATGTTGATCTCCACACAGAAGGCGGAATTGCTACCATTACCATCAATCGTCCAGAAGCAATGAATGCTCTGAATGAAGTTGTTGTTGAACAATTAACTCAAGCAGTACAAGTTGCAAATGCAAACGACACAGTGTCAACGATCGTTCTGGATGGTGCAGGAAAAGCCTTCGTTGCTGGAGCAGATGTCAAATTCTTTGTTGATAAAATCCGCTCGGATTCAATTCCAGATATTGAAGTTTTTACAGAGAATGGGCATGTGTTGTTGTCAGCGTTAGAGGATTCGACGAAGACTACGGTTGCACTCACCACTGGATTAGCTCTCGGCGGCGGTCTAGAACTTGCACTCGCTTGTGATTTCCGAATTGGTACAAGAAGGACTCAATTCAGATTCCCAGAAACGAGCATAGGGATTTATCCTGCGCTTGGTGGAACGCAACGTCCAGCTCGTATAGCGGGAAGGGAAATCGGTCGATGGGCTGTTCTTGCTGGTAACTTCATGAATGCTCAGACTGCAACAGACGTGGGACTTGTAACCCATTTAGTCGATGTTAATGATGTAAACGCAACCATTCAAACGATCCATTCAACTGGTAAACCAGCGAACAAATACCCAGGTACTCCATCAAATGGAAGCAGTCCAGTTGTACAGTTTGCAAAGAAATTCTATGCGGATGAAAACATGGAAACATTGCTTTCAGGTGGATGTCCTGAAGGATTTGATGCTGAGGATAAAACAGTTGCACGTCAACTCAAATCACTCAAGTTTACTGCACCGATTGGACTTGCAATGGCAAGTGCCCGTATCGATGCAACTGGAACAACGACGCTTTCAAAAGGACTCGAAATGGAACTTGAAGGGCTGAATCAAATCTTCTCTACAGAAGATGCTCTTGAAGGATTGAGTGCACTTATCGAAGGACGTAGAGCAACGTACAAAAACGCCTAAACCCATTTTTCACTCATCGATTGAATCGATTTGAGAATCGCTGATAAATCAACAGATTCACCCTGTTCTTGAGCGAGGAGAATATTATTTTCAACCGCATCAACAAGAGCCTGCTCAGGTTCTTCGCCAAGTATATCAGCAACCACGTCTTTCAGTGGTTTTGATCTCCCTTGCAGAATCGCAATCTTAGCCTTAATTTTCTCCTCATCATCTTTGGGAGGGCGCACGTTGGAACTCAAACAGTCACCTCGATTTTTATCTTTGAATTTTGATCGAGCCAATGATCCCAAGACACAATTTCTTGGTCACTCCATGAGGAAAGTGGTCCAACAACCCCCAATCTCTTCGTAGAATCTTCTTCCACCATGTTACGACTTTCTTTTACTCCAGGCGCTCCAAGGACAAGAGCCCGGTCAAGGATGCCTTGAGCGATTGCGAGACTGTTTCTGTCTGTTGAACTCCAATACGCATGGAATCCAGGATGTGTGTGAACCCAAAGGCGGAAAGGAGCCATCATGCCTACAGGTGGACGCAATGGAACCCTACCAGGTGATCCCCAATCAATCTGAATCGCACCATTCGCATCGATGAGTACGGATGTTTCTAGACCTGCAATCAATGAAAGGTTGTACACCAAATCCCACCGCCCATGCTCTGCAGCTCGCCTTTGAACAAGAAGGAGTTCCTCAGTCTCAACCGCTTTCGCCTCGGCTTGGAGACAAGCAGCCATCCAATGCTCGAATGTCAATCCCATTTCCTCGAGTTTTGTTACTGGAATCAAGCGCTCACCTCTGGGAATTTGAGTTCTCCAAACATGATGCTGCCCATTCGTTCTTTCAGAACAGGTTGATTTCGCAATTGCCCAATAAGCCATGTTGCACCAGCTGCAGCAGCGTTAACATAGCCAAACTGAATGTTTCCAGCCTCGAGTGCTCCCTTGATTTGACAACTTGCAGGTTCATGGTCCGGTGTCATCATTGTTACTAAGTCCGTATGGGATTCACTGGTGAAATATACATGACCATCTCCTGTAGACCTCATGTCAATCCATGGAATTTCTGAGGCATGAACCAATCGCCTAGGAAGAGGACGATCGACGCCTATGAGAATGAAATCGTACCCTTCAAGTTGCTCTGCGTTTCTTAGATTTTCAGCAACAGAATGGCATGTGACATATTCAAAATCAGTAAATCGTTGCGCAAGCACTTCTGTCTTTGGCTTGCCAATATCAGACTTTGTAAACCGTTGATGACCAAGATTTGTGGCCTCGACAATATCTCCATCCATGAGAGTAATTGTGCATGTTCTCTGAATTCGTTCAAGTGCTGGAGCGAGAAGTTCGATGGTCATGCCACCAATTCCGCCAACACCTACGAGCAATATATTCGGGTTCTCCTGTTGTTCCATGAACAGTTCGTTCTTCGACTCTTTATGAACAGAAATCTAATTTTGGATCAATGGGAGTTTTTTGGTTGGTGGTGCAATACCCAAATCTTCAGGGAAAAACATCTCAGGATCAGGAAGCGGGATTGGAACAATTTCTCGACCAATAAGAGCCACACGACTCGGACGACTTTCTGATAGAACTCGACGATCAACCTGTGGGGCAAGTTCGTTTGAAAAGTTGAGAATATCTTCGTGACTTGGCATGTTCTCCATAGAGAGGTTCTCTCTGCTATGGCCAACATAGACGTAACCCTTCGCCTCGATCCAATCTGGATCTGCACGATTATCAAGAGCAGCAAATTGCTTAATGTGTTCTGAAGACATATTGATTCCCTTCATCATGGTATGCCGACATACGATTCGAGTATCGAGGCTTGGAAGTAAATCAATGGTTTTCTCAAATTGATCCCATGCGCCATTACCCCATTTTGGTCGACAGACCTCATCGAACACTTGCTTATTTGGAGCATCAACTGAAACATAGAGTTGAGTTGGAAGCGTATCCAATTTCTCTAACACCTTTGGAAGCGTTCCATTGGTAACCAACATTGTTGTCATTCCATGCTTATGGCAAAGTTCCATGTATTCACCGAGTTTTGTATAGAGAGTTGGTTCACCATTGAGTGAAATTGCCACATGCTTTGGATTCTGTGATTCCTTGAATTTTTCAGGAGTAACCTTGTCATTTCCGCCAAACCCAGAGAGCAATCGGCGCTGTGCTCGCACACTTTCGTAAAGGAGGTCAAGAGGGTCTTGATCAGTTAACTCAAGCGTATCCATGTGTGGTTCTCGCCAGCAGTATGTGCAAGCAAGATTGCATTGGTCTACAACAGGAGACATCTGCATGCATGTATGGCTCTTTACTCCGTAGAATGTCCCTTTGTAACAGGCACGATCACGTAGAAGTGATTCTTTTGTCCAATGGCATGTCTTCACGCCACCATGTTCTCCAACAATGTGGTAGCGTTGCTTT
>DAKQ01000148.1 GCA_002496635.1 Euryarchaeota archaeon UBA82
CGTCCTCAGGAAGATGTTCAAAATGAAGGATTAGATGGAACATTACAGAATAGCCTGTTGGAAGTTGTTGGTGAGGATGCGCCAGGTGTCAAAGCAACACTACACAGAGGTTCTGAATTAGCTAATCTTGGAAAGATGCGTTCAGCATTTGAGGTCATGATTGTACCGCTTTGTTTAACCATTGGTGGTATCGTCATTTCCTTGATGAATCTCTAATCATTCAAGCGTATCCTTGATGACCCGAGTTGAACTCGGATGTTCATGGCAGAAGATGTAGTACTGGTTGGCGGCGCTCGAACACCGTTTTGTGAATGGGTTGGAGGAAAGCGTGGAGATGGGAAGCAAGGTGGACTTCTCAAGTCTGTAAGTGCTCAAGAATTGGGAGCGATTGCTATTCAAGGAGCTCTTGAAAAGACCAATACAGATCCTTCAAACGTTGACCATGTTGTAATGGGTTACGCTCTTCAAACATGTTCACAATCAATCTATGGTGCTCGCCATGCAGGTTTGAAAGCAGGAATCCCCCAAGAAGTACCTATGTTAACACTCTCTCGTATCTGTGGCTCAGGTATACAATCGATTGTAACGGGTGCTCAAATGATCATGCTCGATGAAGCATCAACAGTTGTTGCTGGTGGTATGGAGAACCTTTCACAAGCACCTCACGTACTTCGCGGTGCTCGCGATGGCTGGAAACTCGGCCGTTCCCCTACTGTAGAGGATTACATGATGACGAATCTTCAGGATATGACTTGTGGGAAATATATGGCTCAAACAAGCGATGAGATCTGTGCTAGGAAAGGAGTAACTCGTGAAGAAACAGATGCTTTCGCAGCCCGTTCACACCAAAGAGTCCTTACTTCTATAGAGAATGGAGTTTTTGAAGAAGAGATTGTCGATGTTGTCATTAAATCACGAAGAGGGGAGACGATCATCACTGCAAAAGATGAAGACCACGTCGTTCACAATACCTCTCCTGAATCGTTAGCAAAACTCCCTACAGCATTTGGACCTGATTCCTTGGTCACTGCAGGAAATGCATCTGGAATTGTTGATGGTGCGGCAGCAGTTGTCATCAAGTCTGCTTCTCAAGCAGCAGCAGACGGGGATACGCCACTTGCGAGACTCGTAGGATGGGGTATTGTGGGACTAGAGCCAGCAATCATGGCTTATGGTCCCGTACCTGCATCAAGAAAGGCTCTAGAACGAACCGGCCTTTCAGTGGATGACATCGATCTTTGGGAAATCAATGAAGCATTTGCAGGTCAAGCAGTTGCTTGCGTCAAAGAACTCGGGTTAGACATCGACAAGGTCAACGTCAACGGTGGAGCAGTCGGACTAGGCCATCCTCTTGCTGCTACTGGAACTCGCCTTACATTGACTCTCGCTCATCAATTGAAGCGTACTGGCGGGAAATATGGAATTGCAACCGCCTGTATTGGTGGTGGACAAGGTATTGCACTTGTTATTGAGTCTCTTTGAAAGAAACAAATCTTCAGACAGACACTTTCTTCTTGCACGCAGGGCATGTTGCAGTCCCAGAAGTCCCTGTTTTTACATTAAAATGAGCAGAGCAATAAGGGCACTCAAGAAGGACTTTATCGTCATCTTGAACAGTTGACCGACTCTGAGAGACTCGCTTCTGGCCATATGGATGTGACTTTGTTGGATAACCTCCTGAATTCTCTAAAGGCCAGCCTGGCTTGAGGTTATTGAATTCAGCAAGCAATGGTATGCCTACAATCACTGAGCAGGTAAAGGAGCACATGAGAGACCAGGATATGGGGAGTGTTCCATCAAGACCAACTGAGAGTGGACTCCATTCATCATGGTACATTATTGAAAGGCTTCCAGAAATAATTAATGTCGCTAATGTCAAAAACATCCCATTTCTATACCCTAATACAGTAATCACTCCTCCAATGATGTAGAGGAATCCTATTCCCCACGCAAGAAATGATTCAAACAGAAATACTTGCTCATCAAAGGCTGAAAAGAACATTGCCATTCCGATTCTAAAGATACCATATATGATGATTAATGATCCAATAGTTTGTGCAAAGCCTGTCGTTCCGCCGTTGTGAGTAATGTGAATAGTTTGTTGAGGCGTTTGCATGTATTGTTGTTGATATTGAGGTTGTGTCTGTTGTTGGTATTGAGGAGTCGATCCCTCATCATTTTCCATCAGACGAATAATCACTTCGTTTTTATTACCGCTAACCCTTAACCCTCGTTCTCTGCATAGAGTTTTCAATTCAATGAGGGTAAGCCTTTCGTAATCCATGAGAATTACTTTGATTCGATTATACTTGAACGTATACCCTGCATACTCCCATGAGAATAATTAAATTCATCTAAATTCTAAGTAATATGCTGCGTTAATAATCGTAGCAAAACTAACCCATGCAATGTAAGGCCATACAAGTAGGGAAGCATTTGGTACTTTTTTGAAAGTTAAGTAGGCATAGATGACCGAGAAAATAATCATGAATATAATCATAACTAAAGAAATGAGATACTCTGCTGAATTGAAAACACTTGGCCAAAGTAGGTTAAGTGCAAGTTGGGTCGTAAAAAAGAAAATAATGGAATTGAATTTTTCTAGATTCTCACGATTCATTATGGTGTAATATATGCTGAGTGCAAGCATCGTATACAATACTGCCCAAATCGGCCCAATGATCCAACCAGGAGGCGTAAAGAAGGGCTCATATTCAGAATCAAAGGTCAATAGAGCACCTCAGGGGTCGTGGCCAATGTTCATTCAACATTCATCGAAGGCTTCGATGACGTATTGGGTAAGTGGACTTGTCCAAGCTAGTTCACTAATTCCATCTTTGCCTTGCAATGCATATGCTCGAACAACATCTCGAACTCTTACGTTTCCATCTGCTGAACGTGCTAGGATCGTTGCTCCTTTGATTGCCTTTCCTGTACCGTGCGGGTCATATACAGTGTCTAAAGCATCTGAAAGGAACCAATCCGCTTTACCGCCTGGTTCGCCTTCATAGGTTTTCTTCGGCCTCTTTGAACCAAACATCCCGCTTGATTTTGGTTTGCTTTTCTTAGGTGCCTTCTTTGCTGGAGCAGATTTCTTCGTTGATTCTGCTTTCTTTTTATCAGATGTTTTCGATTTTGAAGATGCAGCCTCTTCCTTTCCAAGTTCCTCTCGAACTTCAGCTTCAATCTTCTCTCGAAGACTTTCAACATTGGTTTCAGCTGCTGATTTTGCCGCTCTAGCAACGGCATCATCACGTTCATCTTTCAGTGCTTGAATTACATTGACATAATGGCTTGCAACTTCAATGAGGGCAGTCTCCATCGCTGCTTCCATTTGCATTGAAACAACGTCTGATGATGACTCTCTCCATTTACGCCATTGCAGCATAGTATTGGCATGGATATCAGAACCACACTTTGGACAAAAACTACGCTTTGGAGGTTTTAGGACAGGTATTGCTCGCATTGCATCAGGATCAATTCCTTCATGTTCTCCGCTTGCTACATCGTGAATGTGAGTTGAAGCATCCATTCCATGTGTCATCGCTCCACGAAATAACCCTTCAGACATATCCAAGGTACCTGCTTGAATCATATCCCAGCCACTGGTACCTCTGACAACCGCTCGTACAGCGGCGTTAGCAGCAGGGGATTGACCCCAGTCGTGGTCTTTTTTGGGTGAAAGTTCATTTTCGCTTCCTTCGAA